>DASYXE010000496.1:0-1638 GCA_035935375.1 Gemmatimonadaceae bacterium
GGGGAAGTGCTTCGATGAGAAGCGCTTCCCCTTGTGTCGTCTGACGCCGGATCTTCGCTCTTCACTCGTTGCGCAGCGCGACGACCGGATCGACGCGCGTCGCACGGCGTGCCGGGGCGTAGCACGCGGCGACTGCAACCAGTATCAGCAAGAGCGCGACGGCCCCGAACGTGAGCGGATCGTGCGCGCTCACGCCGAACAGCTGATGCGCCATGAGCCGCGTCACGGCGAGGGACGCCAGGATACCGGCAACGGCGCCGGCCAGCGCCATGCGCGCGCCGTCGCCCACCACCAGACGCATCACATCCGCGCGCTGCGCGCCGAGCGCCATGCGCACACCGATTTCGTTCGTGCGCTGGCCGACGAGGTACGAGATCACGCCGTAGATGCCGACGCAGGCGAGCACGAGTGCTAACGCAGCGAAGACGCCGAGCAGCACCATCAGGAAGCGCCGCGCGGCGAGCGAGTTGGCGAGCACGTCGCGCATGGTCGACACGTTGTAGATCACGTCGCGCGGATCGAGCTGGGCCACCGCCTGGCGGACCGGCCCCATCACGGCCGCGGGGTCGCCCGAGGTGCGCACCACGACGGCGACACCCGTCGCCGCGAGGCGCATGATCTTGTCGGGCAACTGCATGAACGGGAAATAGAATTGCGCCTCGATGGCCGTGGCCGCATCGGCGTCGAGTCCCCACTGCCTAACGTGAGACACCACGCCGACGACTTCGGCTTCGACGCCGAAGGTCGCCAGGTGCACGCGCCTGCCGATCGGATCCTCGTTCGGGAAGTAGGTATGGGCGAACACGTCGTCGATCACGATCACCGTCGGCGCGCGCTCGTCATCGTGCGGTGTGATGAACCGGCCGCGCTCGAGCCTCACGCCCATCGCCCGCTGGAACCCATCCTCGGCCAGGTAGAACAACGCCTGCGGCATGTCGTTGAGGTTCGCCGGCTTCGGCCGGCCCTCGACCCAGAACGCTTCGGTCGAGTTGTGGACCATGGGTCGCGAGCCGAGTGTCGCCGACACGGCGTCGACGCCGGGGAGCGTGAGCATCTTCGCATCGAATTCGCGGAGGCGGGCGCGCGTGTCGGCCGATTGCGTGGAATAGGATGCGGGCAGCGAGAGGCTGAACGTGACCGCGTGGCTGGGGTCGAAGCCCGGATCGACGCGCCACAGTGCCGCGAGGCTGCGCAGCATCAAGCCGGCGCCGACGAGCAGCACCAGGGCCATCGAGACTTGCGCGGCCACGAAGATGCGCTGCAGGCGGTGCCGCGCGACGCTCGATCCGCGGCCGCCTTCCTTGAGCACGTCCTGCAAATTGATGCGCGACGCTTTGAGCGCCGGCGCGAGGCCGAACAGGACTCCGGCGAGGAGGGAGACGGCGAGCGTGAACAGGAGCACGCGCGCATCGAGGGCGATGTCTCGCGTGTGCGGCAGTGCGGCCGGGAGTGCGCCGAGCACGGCGCGCATGCTCCACGCGGCGAACACGAGTCCCAGGACGCCGCCGGCGCCGGCCAGCAGCAGGCTCTCGGTGAGCAGCTGGCGCACCACGTGCCGGTGGCTGGCGCCTAACGAAACGCGGATCGCGAACTCGCGCGAGCGGGCGGTGGAGCGCGCGAGCAGCAGGTTGGCGACGT
>DASYXE010000497.1:0-3129 GCA_035935375.1 Gemmatimonadaceae bacterium
TCAGCATCTGCGAGTGGGGATCGAACCAGCCGTGGGAGTGGGCGCCGCGCGTCGGCAACTTGTGGCGCACGACCGATGACATCGAGGACACGTGGTCGTCGATGCTCGACAACCTCGATCAATCGGGACAGCACGCGTCAGCGGCGGGCCCCGGCGCGTGGAACGATCCCGACATGCTCGAGGTGGGCAACGGCGGGATGACGGACGACGAGTATCGTGCGCACTTCAGTCTCTGGGCGATCATGGCGGCGCCGCTCATCGCGGGCAACGATCTGCGCACCATGTCCGCGGCCACGATCGCGACGCTCACCAACCGCGAGGTGATCGCGGTGGATCAGGATTCGTTAGGCGCGCAGGGAATGCTGGTGTGGGAGCAGCCGCCCGAGCTGCAGGTGTGGGCGAAGCCGTTGCGCGATGGCTCGCGCGCGATTGCGCTGCTCAACCGCTCGTCGGCGCCGGCGCGCATCACGGCGTATTTCTCGCGCGCGGGGCTGCGTACGGACTCGGCGCAGGTGCGCGACCTGTGGTCGCACCAGGATCTCGGTCGATTCGGTCGCCAGTTCGTTAGCACGGTGCCGGCCCACGCGGTCGTGCTCGTGCGAGCGACGCCGGTGAGGTGAGAGGGTTCCCTCAGGACTCGAGACGCCGTGACGATGGTTGGTTGGGAAGCCAGCCGATATCCCGCAGGATCTGTTCGTACTCGGGCGAGGAACGGAGCGGTGCCAGCGCCGGATGATGAAGAGCCATGGCGGGGAAGAGAGCCTCTCTCCCCGCGCAGGCGCGACACAGCAGCGACACCGCTTGCGCACGGTGACCCGCGTTCAGCGCAATGACGGCGAACATGGTGTCTTGGACGTATTCGAGTTGCGTGCGGCCCGTGAGCTCGGTGTAGACTGCGATGGCCTCGGCTTCCCGGCCAACGCGACGGGCCGCGATCGAAATGGCGCCGAGTAGCCAGGTGTGCCGGCCGAAGCGTGGCATCAGATGAAGGGAGCGTTCCATCACTTGGTCGTAGTCTCCTCGCAGCGCGTGCGCGTGGAGAAGTGACCATTGTGCGTAGAACGAATCGGGCTCCAAGTCGACCGCGAGCGTGCCGGCTTCGATTGCTTGGGTAAGGCGACCAGCATAGGCCAGCACGACCGATTGCGCGGCGCGCACATAAGCGCTCTGCGGGTCGCGGGCGATGGCTTCGCCGATTTCGCGCAACGCGAGGTCGAAATCGCCGCGCGCGTAGCACGAATCATAGATGGCCCGATACACCATGGCATCAGGATTCGTCGGGTCGAGCGCACACGCGCGTTGCCAGGCGCGAGCCGCGTCCTCCCGGTCGTATCGCAATGCGAACGCGGTCAGGCCTGCGGCGATGTGCACTTCGGCTGATGCATCTGCGGTCGCGAGACCCTTCGCCGCCGACGCCAAGGCCTGAGCACGCACGGCCGAGGGTGGTGCGAGGCCCCAGAAGTTGAGCAACACGAGTGCCTGCGCGAGTCCGGCTAACGCGAGCGCGAACGCTGGATCGAGGCGGATGGCCTGCTCGAACGCATGCACCGCCGAGAACAACGCGGCACCGCGCTGGCGCAGCGCGGCGCGCCCTTTGAGGTAGAGGTCATACGCCTCGAAGCTGCCGGTCGGTGGCTTGACGAGCGGTGTGTGCGGCGCGCCGCTCAGCGCCACGTCGAGTCGCTTCGCGATTGCGGTCGCGATCTCGTCCTGAATCGCAAAGATGTCAGTGAATTCGCGATCGTAACGCTCGGACCAGAGGTGGAATCCTTCGGCCACGTCGATGAGTTGCACGGCGATGCGAACCCGCCCTCCGTCGCGGCGCACACTGCCGGTGAGCACC
Organism: Gemmatimonadaceae bacterium; assembly: GCA_035935375.1. GTDB lineage: Bacteria > Gemmatimonadota > Gemmatimonadetes > Gemmatimonadales > Gemmatimonadaceae > JADGGM01. The sequence continues at coordinate 1,844 of DASYXE010000497.1, forward strand.
GAATCCACATTCAGCGCGTCGCCGATGGTGCGCGGGTCGTCGTTCTTGCCCTTGAACGAAAAAGCCGATGTGCGGGCCGCAACGCGCAGCTCCGGAACCTGCATGAGCGCATTGATGATTTCCTCGGCCATACCATCCGCGAAGTACTCGTTTTCGGAATCGGGACTCAGGTTCGAGAATGGGAGGACGGCCACGGACTTGTCGCCGCTTCCGTTAGGCGCACGAGCGCGCGCCGGCACCGTGAGCGCCGCCACGAACTGGGCCATCGTCGCGTAGCGATCGGACGGGTCGCGAGCCATCGCGATGACCAACGCCGCGTCGATCGACCGCGGGAGGCCGGGTACCTTCCGAGAGGCGCGTGGCGGAGGGTGCGTGAACCGCTGCAGCAGTGTCGATTCTACGGTCGGCCCGGCGAACGGCGGCTCTCCGGTGAGCATCTCGTAGACCACGCACGCGAGACTGTATTCGTCGCTTCGGCCGTCGATGTCGAAGTCGGCCGCGGCCTGCTCGGGACTCATATAGCGCGGCGTACCGACGGCCGTACCCGCGAGCGTCATGCGGTCTGCGCCGTCGGCCACCACCTGGTGTGCGATACCGAAATCGGCGATGAGAGCGGACCCATCGTGTAGCAGAATATTCTCGGGCTTGATATCGCGATGAATCACACCGTGTCGGTGCGCATAGTCCAGTGCGGCGCCGACCTCGCGTGCAATCGCCATCGCTTCGGCCACGGACAAGCGCGACTGCCGGTCGAGCCGACCACGCAACGCCTCGCCTTCCACGTACGGCATGACGTAGTACAGCACGCCGTCTGTTTCGCCTGAATCGAGGAGGGGAAGGATGTGCGGATGCTGCAGTCGCGCGGCAATGCGGATCTCTCGCAAGAACCGTTCGGCGCCGACGGTCGCTGCGACCTCGGGCCTCAGCGCCTTCACCGCGACGTCACGATCGTGCCGGACGTCGTGAGCGAGGTAGACAATGGACATACCCCCCGGCCCGAGCTCGCGTTGGATCGCGTAGCGGCCCGCGAGCGCCGTCGTTAGGCGGTCGAGCGGCGATGACGCTGTGTCACGCATGGTGGTGCCGGCGCGACTCCACGTGGGGCGCCCGGTAAGGCGCGTCTCTAAAACAGCGCCGGTCGCCTGAGTCGAGCGCGCGTGCCTCGCGCCCGATCGGGGTCCGGACTTACAATCGCTACAATCCGCTCGCCACTCCGCGCTCGGCGAGAGTCCAGAGCTGCGTCTGCGTGGACGCGTGCTCGAGCATCGTGAGCGCGCGCTGCAGCG
>DASYXE010000498.1:0-2454 GCA_035935375.1 Gemmatimonadaceae bacterium
ATGGGGTTCGGCGGAGGCGCGATGATCGCTTCGCCGCTGTCCGTTGGGCTCATGAACCACTTTCGGACGGCCGCGTCGCAGGGGGTGGCGCCGACATTCGTCTCGCTGGCCGTCCTGTATTTCATCTTCATGATGTTCGGCGTGTTCACGGTGCGGCTGCCGCGCGACGGATGGCAGCCGGCGGGATGGGCGCCGCCGGCGCGGCCGCCCAAACTCGTAACGACGGCCAACGTCGAAGTGAACGAGGCGATGCGGACGCCGCAGTTCTGGCTCCTGTGGTGGGTCTTGTGCCTCAACGTGACCGCGGGCATCGGCGTGATCGGCCAGGCGTCGCCGATGATCCAAGAGATCTTCTTCAAGGGGAATCGGCCCGCGGCGGCGGCGGGCTTCGTCGCACTCCTGAGTCTCGCCAACATGTCGGGCCGCTTCGGTTGGGCATCGTTCTCGGACGTGATCGGCCGGAAGGCGACGTACACGACGTTCTTCGTGTTAGGCATGGTGCTCTACGCGTTCGTGCCGCAAACGGGGCGATTGCAGAGCGTGGCGTTGTTCGTGATTGCGTTCGTGATCATCCTGTCGATGTACGGCGGCGGGTTTGCGACTGTTCCGGCCTATCTCAAAGACCTATTCGGGACGATGCAGGTGGGCGCGATTCACGGGCGGCTGCTCACGGCGTGGTCGGCGGCGGGCATCTTTGGGCCGGTACTCGTGAACTACATCCGCGAGTACGAGATCGACCACGGCGTGGCCAAGGCCGACGCGTACTCGGTGACGATGTACCTCATGGCGTGTCTGCTGTTGGTGGGACTCATCTGCAACTTGCTGGTGCGGCCGGTGGACCCGAAGCACTACTACACGGGCGACATTGCGCCGGGCGGTGCGCCGGCGCGTCCAACGTTAGGCGGAACCGTGCCGGGAGGCGCCAATGCCTGATCTCGCGAACGCACCCGTCGACCGTGCCGCATCGGGCGAAGCGGCCAAGCTCTGGCTGTCGTGGGTGTGGGTCGGCATTCCAGGGCTGTGGGGCGTCTACCACGTCGTGGTCGACGCGCTCAAGATCTTCAAATAGTTAGGCAGGCATGGCGCGGTGCGCGTCGTTCCGTTAGTATTCGCGTTCGTGGTGACGAAACGCCGGCGCCGCTCGAGGTGCCGGCGTTTTTACCGCCCTGTGACGCCTTCGGAATGGATCGGACGTGAAGATCTTCGGGACGCACGACGAACAGACCATCGTGCAGTTTCAGGATGTGCGCTCGCGCGCGGTGGACGCGGCGCTCATGGCCGACGGGCACGTCGGCTACGTGATGCCGATCGGCGGCGTCGCGGCGTATCGGAACCAGGTGTCGGTGGTCGGCGTGGGGTTTGACATCGCCTGCGGCAACGCGGCGATCAAGACCGATCTCACGCTCGACTCCCTCGGAGACCGGCCGGCCCGCGTGCGCGATGCGCTGTCCACACTCGCCGACGCGATCGCCGACACGGTGAGCTTTGGACTTGGCCGCAAGAATACCGCGTCCGATGCGCCCGTCGATCATCCGTTGTTCGCGGACGATGCGTGGCAGGCCGTCCCGCCGAAGCATCGGCAGGCGATGCACGTCAAGGCGCGACAGCAGTTGGGTACCGTCGGCAGCGGCAACCACTACGTGGACGTCTTCGCCGACGAGTCGGGCACGCTGTGGGTGGGCGTGCACTTCGGCAGCCGCGGGCTTGGCTTCGGCGTCGCGTCCGCCTTCCTGGCGTTAGGCCAAGGTCTGGCGTGGGGCGAGCGTGCGCCCGAGCGGGAGACGCTGCTCGACCTGTCGCATCCCATGGGTCACGACTACTGGCATCTCATGACGCTCGCCGGACGCTACGCGTACGCGGGTCGCGAGTGGGTGGCACGGAAAGTCGTGTCCATCCTCGGCGCTCGGGAAGTGGAACTGGTGCACAACCATCACAACTTCGCGTGGAAGGAAGCGCACGGCGGCGAGGAGCTGGTGGTGGTGCGCAAGGGCGCCACGCCGGCGTTCCCCGGTCAGTTAGGCTTCGTGGGCGGCTCCATGGGCGACGACGCCGTGATCGTGCGCGGCGCGGTTGCCGGCGACGAGGCGGCCCAGCGCGCGGCGTTGTTCTCCACGGTACACGGCGCCGGTCGCGTGATGTCGCGTACGGCGGCAGCGGGCAAGCGAAACCGGAAAACCGGCGCGGTGATCAGTCCGGGTCGGGTGTCGCAGGAGATGATGCGCGACTGGGTTCGCGAGAAAGGAGTGATGCTGCGCGGCGGCGGACTGGACGAAAGTCCGCACGTGTATCGTCGGCTGCCCGAAGTGCTGGCGGCGCAGGAGGGCACGATCGAGGTGCTGCACACGCTGCGGCCGCTGATCGTGGTGATGGCGGGCGCGGACGAGTTCGATCCGTACAAGGACTGACTAACGGGCATCGGGAATCCATATCGATGCCCGTCTGCGCGGCGAGTGG
>DASYXE010000499.1:0-2662 GCA_035935375.1 Gemmatimonadaceae bacterium
CCCAGGGATGCAAATAAAACGTGGCCGGAACGCCGGTATGTGTGTGCTCACGGAAACAATGACGAATGACGCTGAACGGAAGGTGGCGGAGGTACGCGCCTCCAGCAGCCGGGATGCGCGCGCCGCGCCACGTCGTGGTCGCCAACGGCAGCTCGCACAAGGTTCCCGATGCGCGATGTATCTTGTGCGGCACCACTGGCGCCGCGCGATAACCGTATCCTGGCCGACGAATGGGGAAGAGGCTGGAGTCGTAGCGGAATCCTTCTTCGAGCAGCACGTCGAAGGCCCACTCGCATCCAGGGCGAATCGAAAAGTTGGGCGCGCGGAATCCCCAGACCGCGGTACCGCACACATCTTCGAGCACTGCTTTCGATGCGCGGACATCATGTCGGAATTCTTCAGGCGCCAGCGAGTCGACGCGACGGTGCCAGTAGCCGTGCGAAGCGATCTCATGCCCTGCCTGTGCGATCCGTCGCACGAGCCGTGGATTGTGATCGGCGACCCATCCAAGAGTGAAGAACGTGCCGGTCGCACCGTGTCGCGCGAGCAAGTCCAATATGAGATCGATGCTCGAATCGATTCGACTCGGATAGCTACTCCAGTCTTTGCGCGAGACGATGGTCTCAAAAGCACCGACGTGAAAATACTCCTCAACGTCCACTGTAAAGATATGTTCCACAGGAGCAGACACAGTGCTCATGGCTCAACGAACCGGACGGTGAGGCGGGATCTGTGCTCCATCGCAAGCGGCGGAAGTCTGCAGGTAGGGTGCCACGTCGGCCGCGGCGATAATTGATCGACAGCGCGGTACATCACCGAGACAAGCGCGCGCAACGTCAACCAACTGCGACGCGCGTACCGAATCTCATTCATCGAATTGGGATGTTGCGTTGATACCACATCGAACACTGGCCCGCCTCCTCGCAGCAGTCGGATTCGCATTCATCGCGGTGATGACGCTCACGCCGCAGGCCGGGCCGCCCGCCTTCGCGCCGAGTCTCTGCGTTCTCTGCGGCGAGATGGCAGTGCAAGATATAATCCTCAACGTCATCTTGTTCGTGCCCTTCGGCGCGGGGCTGCGGCTGGCGGGTGTGCGACGTGCGCGCGTGATCGCGATTGCCTTCTGCCTTACGACGGCGATCGAGCTCCTGCAGATGCACCTGATTCCGGGTCGCGACTCGAGCTTGGGCGATGTGATCACGAACACGCTTGGCGGCGCCGTCGGCGTCGCACTGGTGGACTCGTGGCAAACCTGGCTGCTGCCGACGGCGCGGCAGGCGCGGCGACTGCTGTTCGGCGGGGTCATCGTATGGGTTACCATACTTGCCGCGACGGTTTGGGCGTTGCATCGCTCGCTGCCCGACTCGACGCTGTGGGGCCAATGGGATCCAGCGATTCTCCACTTCGACCGCTTTTCGGGCAGGATCGTTAAGTCGGACGCGGCAGGCTTCGCGTTCCCGCCTGGCGCGCGCGGCAGCGATCCCGTGTTTCGCCGCCGATTGGTGTCGGACAGCGTACTCGTGAGTGCAGCAGTTCTGCCGGGTGCTCCGTCGGAACGAACCGCACCGATTCTCTCGGTATACGACCCGGAGCGAACACAAGTATTTTTGCTCGCGCAGCGGCAGCGCGCGCTCGTGTTCTCCATTCGAATGAATGCCGCGCGCGCGATGGTGCGCGATCCAATCGTCGGTCTCGACGACGTTTTTCCGGCATCCGCGGACGCGCATACCGCGAGCGACACGCTACACGTGGCCGGCGGCATCATCGGCGATGCGCTCGTGATTCGGGCGACGGACGACGCGCATCGCGTCACGCGCGAGCGGCGCATCGCGCTCGGTCCAGGCCTCGGATGGACGTTTTTCCTGCCGTGGCCGTATGCGTTCGGCGACGAGACGGCGGCGCTCTCGGCGCTGTGGATCGGGGGGCTGTTTCTTCCGCTCGCATACTGGGCGAGACGAGCGCGGCGGCCTGTGGAGATGGGTGGTGCGTTGGGCATTGCGGCCATCGCCGGCCTCATAGGTGCGCCGTTGGTCGTCGGCGGCGCGTTCGTGGGATGGACGGAATGGGCCGGCGTCGCGGTTGGCCTAACGCTGGGCGCTTCCATCGGCGGGTGGCGCGCGTCGCAGGCGGGACTCGAGCCGACGCGTGACGCGTCAAGGCTTCGTCAGACGCCGGTGGCGCACACTTGATGGCGGCGGTCGCGTAACTCATCGTTCGCTTCGTGACCGGCATCCTCGACGCGTTCGATCTCCTCCTCAGGGCGCTGCGTCCCGCGCTCTTCGCGCTTGCGGCATTGCTGTTCGTGGTGTTCGCGTTCGACTGGATGGTTCGCACGCGGCGCATCAACCCGTTCGGACCGGTCGCGCGATTCTTCCGGCGTGTGGTGGATCCCGCGCTCGTGCCGGTCGAGCGGCGCGTCATCCGCGCGGGTGGAGCGCCCGCGAGTGCGCCGTGGTGGGCGCTCGTGGTCGTGGTCGTCGCCGGCATTCTGCTGATCCTCACGCTCCAGTTCGTGCGCGAGATGATCGTGATGGCGGCCGTGTCGGCGAACAACGGGTCGCGCGGCATCTATGATCTCGTCGTGAGTTGGACATTTGGCCTGCTCAAGTTGGCGTTGATCATCCGCATCATCGCGTCGTGGCTCCAGATCAGCCCCTACAAG
>DASYXE010000500.1:0-3961 GCA_035935375.1 Gemmatimonadaceae bacterium
ATCGACCTCATTGTCGAAGGTGATGGCTGCAAGCCATCGTCCGTGGGCGTCGCTCCAAAGTCGACCGTCGTAGACGTAGCCTCGACGGACGAGCATCTTGACGAGCCGATGCCGGCAGCGACCGAGATCGGCGCGAACGTCTTCGCGACATCGGCAGAGATCGCGAATGGACTCTTGCTCGGGAGTCGGTGGCGACACCGTCGTGAGTAGGTGCGGTTGACGACCATCTGACCATCCGCGATCGGGGCGGAAACCCCGGACGGGCCGGGGCCTCCCCGCGAGCGGGCGGAGGTCATGATGGACGCATCGAAGAAGCGACGCAGTTACGCGAAGGCGCAGCGTGACGCGGTGCTCGTGGACGCGAAGAGGATTGGCGTCTGCGCGGCGGCGCGGAAGCATGGGATCCCGCAGACGTCGGTCAGCAACTGGTTGAGGCGGCCTGCGCCGAAGGCGGCAACGTCGTCGAAGGAGCCGCCGCCCGCGGTCACCACGACGCAGCGTGAGCGTCCGGCGACGACGCGCCCGTCGCGTGTGGCGAAGAGCTACACGCCGTCGCAGAAGGCGGTAGTCCTGGAGGCCGCGGCGAAGGATGGCGTGACGGAGGCGTCGAAGAAGCACGGCGTGAGTCGCTTCTCGATCTACGCCTGGCAGCGGAAGGTGGCGAAGGCGGCCAAGGGCGAGGGACCGTCGCCGACGAGTGGGCCGGGGCCGAAGGACATCGAGGCCGAGCGCGATCGGGAGATCCTCACCGAGTGGCGCAAGCACCCGGGGCTGGGGCCGAGCCAGATCCGCAACCAGCTTCGGCGCGCCGGCGTGAAGGTGGCGGTCAACACGGTTCGCCGCGTGATGGAGGACGCCGGGTATCGCCCGCCGAAGGTGAAGCGCGAGCCGCACGACGAGCGGTACGAAGCGGTGCGCCCCAATCATCTGTGGCACCTCGATTTCGTTCACCGCAACATCAATCGGTCCACGACGTTCACTCTGATCCTCATCGATGATCACGCTCGCTACGTGGTCGGCCACGGCGTCGATGAGGGCGCGGAGCGCGCGGACATGGTCATCGCGACGTTCGAGGAGGCCGTGGCGCGGCATGGGCGCCCCGAGCGCGTGATGAGCGACAAGGGCGCCGCGTTCTGGTCGTGGCGGGGGATCTCCCGCTTCACGGCGCTGCTCACGGAGATGGGCATCGATCACGTGATCGCGGAGCACAAGGAGCACAACGGCAAGGTGGAAGTGTTCAACGCCAATCTGCACAAGGAGCTGTTCGACGTGCAGCGCTTCTACGACCTGGCGGACATGCGCCGTCGCCTCGACGCACACATCCATTGGTACAACCACGCGCGGACGCACCACGCGCTCGGAGGGCTTCTGGTACCCGCCGACCGCTACTACGGCCGCGTCGCGGAGGTGCTCGCGCGCATCGAAGCGGGCACGGGTCGCGACGCAAGCGACATGCTCGAGCTGCGCGATCGGTGCCTCGAGCTCTTCAAGGTGACCAGCCGCGGCGGCGTGCCCGAGGTGTGGCTGCTCGGGCACAAGCTACTGGGAGCCTCTCCCTCGTAGCCGTTCGCCGGCAGATAGACAAACGTCCAGCGACGGAGGCAGATCGTGCACCCCCTCTCGCGTGCTCGCCTCCGTCGCTCTTCCTCCCGCATGGCTCGCCGCAGTGCTCCTGCTCGGGCGCACCATCGCCGAGACTCACGATCTCGCGTGCCCGTCGGTCGACGCGATCGTGAAGGCGACGGGCGCGTCCAAGAGTCAGGCCTACGACACCGCCGGCAAGCTCGCCTCGGTCCTGCCGACGCTCGTGCGCGCGCCGGGCAGGCCCCAGAGTGAGCAGACCGCGTCGCCGAGCGACACCGCAGAGCTGACACGCGCCATGCTCGCGTACGTGATGAGCCATCCCGGGTGTGTGGATCGCGGCCCGAAACGACAGCGCTACAGCGCTCAGCTCCGACGCTTCGTACTCGGCTTGCGCGCCACCGGGGCGTCGCTCGATCTCGCGGTGTTCGCCGACGCCGTCGGCATCCCGATGGGCACCGTCAAAGACTGGGTCTGCAATCCGCCGAGCGAGGCCGCCGCGGCGACCCAAGACCCGCCCGCGCCGCCGTCGCACGACAACGTCGAGGCCCTGCACATCCAGACTGTCCTCGACGCCTACGCACGTTGGGAGGGCTCCTTCCTGGAGTTCTGCGAGCACGTGCAACGCGATCTGCGCGTGCCCTTCGGCCGCGACCTCGTGCGACGGATCCTCCATACCCATGGGCGCCGCACGACGGCGCGCCGGGACGCACGCAGCTCGGACCCGAGCGCGTTGCGCGGCGCGTTCCGCACTTACTTCCCTGGCGCACAGTGGGTCGGTGACGGGATGCAGGTGCCCGTCATCGTCAATGACCATCGCTTCGTGTTCAACGTCGAGCTCGACGTCGACGCGCACGCGGGCGCCTTCGTGGGCGCGTCCGTGCGCAACAACGAGGACAGCGCAGCCGTCGTCGAGGCGTTCGCCGACGGCGTCGCGACGACCGGCGCGCCACCCCTCGCGCTCTTGCTCGACAACAAACCGTCCAATCACACGACCGAGATCGACCAGGCTCTCGGTGAGACGATCCGCATCCGCGCGACGCCCGAGCGTCCCCAAAACAAGGCGCACGTCGAGGGCGCATTCGGCCTCTTCTCGCAGATCCTGCCGCCGCTCGTGCTCGACACCCAAGCGGGCGCGCACGACGTCGCACGACGCTTCCTCGGCCTCATCGTCGCCGTCTGGGCGCGCACAACCAATCACCGCCCGCGCAAGGATCGCGACGGCCGTTCGCGCGTCGAGATCTACTCCGACGCCCCCGACGACGAGCAGATCGAGCACGCACGCCGCGAGCTTCGCGAGCTCGCCGAGCGCCAGGAGCGCGCGCGCCGCACGCTCCAAGCGCGGCGTCGCCCCGACGTGCTCGCGCTCCTCGACGACCACTTCGCCCGCCTCGGTCTCCTCGATCCCGAACGCCACGTGCGCGTCGCGATCGCCGGATACCCCAAGACTGCCATCGTCGATGGAATCTGGATCTTCGACGCCAAGCGCCGCGCCAACACCCTTCCCGACGGCGCCGACGCGCGCTACTTGCTCGGCATCGTGAAGAACGTCGCTGCGAATAACGAAGGCGAAATCCTGGCCGAGCTCTTGTACCGCGGTCGCATCGAAGCTCGCGACCGATTCCTCGCTCCGCTCCGCGCCGAGCTCGAGTCCCTCCGCTCCGAGTCAGACGTGCTGCGCGTTCTGCTCGTCTGCGTCGAGAAAGCCACCGAGACGCCGAGCAACATGGAGCGCACCTTCTGGCTCGACGCCATCGTGGAGACGCTTCGCGAGCAGCCCGTGCGCGAACGCGAACGCCTATACCTCCACGCCGCGCGTCTCCTCGAGGCCACCTACGCGATCACGGCGCCCGAGCGCCACGATGCCGTCCGCTACGTCGCCGACCGGCTCGTGCCGATCACGTAGACGCACGGTAGGTGTCAGGCAACTCCGGTGACCTGGCGCCTCACGGCAGTCCGGCGTTTCCGAACGGTAGGTGGTTGACAAGCGCACCTAGTTAGGAAACGTCGCCCCTCCATCGGTCGAAATCGCAACTGCTATCGCGTCAAGGCTGCACTGCTGCTGGTTCGCGCCGCCGCACGTGCAGCACGCCGGCCCCGCCGAACCACCACATGCAGGAGGTGTCGCATAAATGCATGGGCTCGGGCCTTGTGCTGTGGCGAGATTCAGTGAAAAGACGTGTCCTTGGAGGTCTGTGCGCATTCCGGTCAACGTGACCACGCAGATCGGACCAACGTGCAATCACCAGAGCAACAGCTCAGTGGGTACATTGGGCACGGCTGTCCTGACACGGTGCACGCTTGGACGTCGGGGGTGGCGTCTGCTGCATCGGCTGCAACCGCGGCGTCCACACCACCATCAGCCGGTGCCCCGGAAGAA
>DASYXE010000501.1:0-5112 GCA_035935375.1 Gemmatimonadaceae bacterium
CATGCCGGTGTAGGTCTTGGCGTGCTCTTCGTGCCACTTGCTCATGCGCTCCTGCGCGATCACCGACCAGAGCGCCTGATCGACGAGCTTGGGATCGGTCAGCGAGTCCTGGTGCGCCGCGGCATCGGCGAGCAGCTCGTAATCGACCCACAGATTCGTGATGGTGGTCGCGATTTCGTGGTTGGGCGGCACTTTGGCCTGCGCGAGCAGCGAGCCCAACCGTTGGACCGACAGCTCCTGCGACCCCGCCTTGGCGGCGACGTCCACGTGCGCGGTCATGGCGTCTTTGAAACCCTCGCACGCAATCAGTACCAGGGCAGCAGCGGCGAGCGGCAGAAATCTCAGTTTCATCGGAGAAGAGAATGAGTGTTGGACGTGCCGTGGAGGGAGCTGGCGGTCGCGTCCGCCGCCACACCGCCGGTTACGCGGTTGTCAGGCTCTTCAGTGCTGCGACGAGTCCGGATAGCAAATCGCCGCCGCCCAGCCGTGAAATCTTGAGGGACAGCGGTTGCGTGCGCCGCACTTCGGCCTGGAATTGCACCTCGCGAAACGCCGCGGTAAGTCCTTTGAGGCGCGGCATCGCGTCAGCCCGAAAAGTAACACGCGCCTCGTCGCCGCGCACCAGTATGCCTTCGATCCCCAGACGGCCGCCGAGGATCCGGAGGAGCGCGCTGGCCAGGAAGGCGGTGGCGGGAGTGGGCAATGGACCGAACCGGTCGCGCAGCTCGTCGCGGAGCGCGTCGACCTCGGCCGCTTCGGTCATCTGCGCCAGACGTCGGTACACGTCGAGCTTTGCCTCGGGCATCGGGACGTAGTCGTCGGGCACGTAGCTGCCCACGTCCATCGAAACCTCGGCCGGCAGGAGCTTGGGTCCGCCGTCACCGCGCACGAGACGCTTCACGGTTTCGTCCAGCATCCGCAGGTACATCTCGAATCCGACGGCTTGTGCGAAGCCCGATTGCTCGGGGCCCAAGAGATTCCCGGCTCCGCGCATCTCGAGATCCTTGAGCGCGATCTGATAGCCGGCGCCGAGCTCCGTGTGGTGCTCGAGCACCTGCAGACGGCGCTCGGCTTCCGGGTCGACGTTGTCCGGCACGAGCAAATAGCAATACGCGCGGCGGTGCGAGCGCCCAACGCGGCCGCGCAATTGGTACAGTTGGGCGAGACCAAAATAGTCCGCCCGGTTCACGAACATTGTATTGGCGTTCGATACATCGAGTCCGGACTCGACGATCATCGTCGACACGAGCACGTCGACGTCGCCCGACACGAAGCGGCGCATCACCTGCTCGAGGTCGCGTTCGCGCATCTGACCGTGCGCCACCGCCACGCGCGCGCGCGGCAGCAGGCGCTGCACGTGATCGGCGACGCCCTGGATGGTCTCGATGCGATTGTGGACGAAGAACACCTGTCCGCCGCGGTCGATTTCGCGCGCGATGCCTTCTTCGATCAGGCCGTCGTCCCACGGCTCGACGAACGTCAGCACGGGCGACCGGTCGCGCGGCGCCGTTTGCATGAGCGTGACGTCGCGGAGTCCGGCGAGCGACTGGTGCAGCGTGCGCGGAATCGGCGTCGCGGTGAGCGTGAGGACGTCGGTCTCGAGCTTGATCTGCTTGAGGCGTTCCTTGTGCTTCACGCCGAACCGGTGCTCCTCGTCGATCACCAAGAGGCCCAGGTCCTTGAACGCGACGTCGGGGCTCAAGAGCCGGTGCGTGCCGATGACGATGTCGACCTTGCCTTCGCCTAACGCAGCGAGAACGACGGCTTGCTCCTTCGGCGTTTGAAACCGGCTCAGCGTTTCCACGCGTATCGGAAAATCGGCGAGCCGCTCGCTGAACGTGCGACCGTGCTGCTCGGCGAGAATCGTGGTCGGCACGAGTACCGCGGCCTGGCGCGCCGACTGCACGGCCTTGAACGCGGCGCGCACGGCGACTTCGGTCTTGCCGTAGCCCACGTCGCCGACGAGCAGGCGGTCCATGGGCCGCGGGCTCTCCATGTCGCGCTTCACCTGGTCGGTCGCCGTGCGTTGGTCGGGCGTGTCCTCGAACAGGAACGACGATTCGAGCTGGCGCTGCCACGAGTTGTCGGGCAGCGCGCTCTGTTTGGTGGCGGTGCGCCGGCGCGCGTACAGGTCGAGCAGCTCCATCGCCATTTCCTGGAGCGCCGCGCGCGTCCGGTCGCGCTGATGCGCCCAGCGCTTGCCGCCTAACTTGTGCAGTCGGGGCGCGGGCGCATCCTCGCCGGCGTCGCCGGAGCGGTAGCGCTCGATCTGGTCGATGCGGTAGAGCGGGACGTTGAGGCGGTCGCCGCCCTCGTACTCGATCACCGCCGCCTCGATCGTGCTTTCCTTGACGAACACTTGTTCGATACCGCGATAGATCCCGATGCCGTGCTCGAGGTGCACCACGTAGTCGCCGGGCTTGAGGCCATTGAGGCTCTCGAGCGGCGCGCCGGTGGCGTAGCGTCGCTGGCGGCGAATGCGGCGCTCGCGGCGGAAGATCTCGTGGTCCGTCAGGACGCGCAGTCCGTCGGTGTGTCCGGCCGGCGGAATGACGAATCCGCCGCTCACGACGCCCACCGCCAGCGCGGCGTCGCTGGCCGTCCAACCGGCTTCGTCGAGCAGCTCCTCGAGGCGCTCGGCCTGGCCGATGTTGTCGCATAGGATCACCGTCGGCGTGCCGTCGTCGACAATGCGGCGGAGGCGTTTGATGTCGCGGTCCACGGTCTCGGGCGGTCGGATCGCGAACACGACATCGGGCTCGTTAGGCATCGCGTCGCTGCCGGCGGACGGCGGGACGAGCGCCAGAACGCCCAGTCGCGCCATGGAGGACGCGGCATCGTCGGGCGGTTGGAAGAGGGCGTCGCGCGCGGGCGCGTCCTCGCCGCGGCGCCGGGCAAGCTCGATGTGGTGCCGTGCTTCCTCCCACGTGCGGCGCATCTCGGCGTCGACGTGCGCATGGGCCGGGACCACAAGCACCGTGTCGGGCGGGACGAGATCGAGGAGCGATCCGCGCTCGGCCGACTCCGCGCGCTCGCTGGGCCGCGCGTCGACGGGAAGCACGAGCGCGATCTCGGCGTCGCGCGTCGAGCGCTGGGTCAGGATGTCGAAGTGGCGCAGCGATGCGATCTCGTCACCCCAGAACTCGAGGCGCACCGGGTTCGCCATGCCGAAGCTGTAGATGTCGACGATGCCGCCGCGCACACTGAATTGTGCGACGTCATCCACGAGGTCGACGCGCTCGAAGCCGACCTGCTCGAGATGGTGCACGAGGTCCTCGAGCCGGCGAACATCGCCCACCCGGAGCTCGAGTCGCGCCGTGCGCACCACGTCGGGCAGGCGGGTGCGTTCGAGCACCGCGCGCGCCGTCGTAATGAGTGTGCGGACGCCGCCTCTGGCCACGCGTTCGAGCGTTTCGACGCGCTCTCCGGCCACCTCGAGGTGCGGCTCGACTTCGCCGAATCCTTCGCGGGGCGGGTAGAGCGCCGTGGCTTCGTCGTCCTGCAGCACCGTGAGGTCGGCCAGCCATCGCTCGGCTTCGGGGAGCGACTCGGCGACGACGACGAGAAACCGGCGTTGGCCCAACTTTCTGCCTAACGCAGCGACGAGCGCGGCGTCGCTCGAGCCCGGCAAGCCGCCGACCGTCAGCCGGCCGCCCGGTGCGGGCACCGTGGCGAGGAGCCGCGTGAACGACGGCAGCGATTCGATGGCGTCGAGCAGGCGCGGGAGCGGCATCAGGCAGCGGTCGCGCGGCTGCCGCGCGCCATGGCCGACTCGGCCACGAGCGCGACGAGCGCCGCGGCGAGGAGCGGCGCGGCGAGCGGGCGCCGCGGCGCCGTGGCGAAGACCGCCGTGGTGAATTTCGCGGCGTCTTCGCCGGTCGTGACATGCCGGCCGCGCAGCCGCGCGGCGAGCGCGGATGGGTCGAGTCGATGGAGATCCGACTCGGACGGCTCGGGGTTCACCACGAGCGCGCCCATGCGTGCGCCGGCGTGCAGAAAAAAGGAGGCACCCGGGCGGGCCGGTGCGGCGAGCGAATCGTCGGGCAGCGGGACGCGATCGCCATCGGGGAGCTCGAGCGCGTCGGCACCCGTTGGGCGGACGACCATCGCGCCCGGTGTGCTCGTCGCCACCACGCCGGCGTCGGCGCTCAGGCGCTGCGACACCACGTCGCCTAACCACGGAACGAACGCGGCGCGCACGGGGAAGGTCGTCGCGTCCGGTGTGAGCGGCGATCCGATGAGCACGTAGCGCGGCCCGCTCACGATCCACGGCTCGCCGGCCGCGGCGGCGAGCGTGTCGGATCGCGTGCCGGCCTGCGGCGTGAGCGGGTAGCGCACCGTGGTGGTGACGTCCGCGAGCGGCACCGGCGACCCGTTCGCACCGCGCACCGCCGTCTCGCCGTGGCGCGCGGCGCCCAACCGCCAGGGAATGCCTAACCGCTCGAGCGCGCGGTTGGCGGCGCCGAGCTTGACCGGGTCGGACGGGGCGACGAGGAGCGCCGGCAGCGACGTCACTTCATCTACAGAGGCAATCGTGATGTCGCCGCCGGTTCGCGCGCGTTCCGCTTCTACGAGGGACTCGAGCGCGTTCGCGACGAACGGTCCCGCCGAGGGGGCCGCGCGCACCGCCGGCGCCGGCCCGATCCACGTGGCGAACCAGCGCACATCATCGCCGCGCAGCTCGTCGGGCTCGAGCTCCACCGATCCCGCGGTCCAGCCGCGCTCGGGCGGCTCGGCGCGCACCAATACCGGCTCGTCGCGCGTCACCGTGCCGCGCGCCAGCGTGCGGCCCTCGAGCGTGATGCGATAGGTGGCAGAATCGGGCGTCATCACCCGCGCCTGCACGGCGCCGTTGGGCGTCCAGCGCACCGGCACCGCGCGCGCATCCACCACCGCATGGTTCGGCGGGGCGTCGCCCGCCGGCCGGTACGCGAACACGTTCACGGCGCCTAACGATACCGGCTCGGGCCACGCCGTGGCCTGACCGTCCGTCACCACCGCCACTTCGCGCTCCGGCAGCGCCGCGCTCACCGCCACCGTGCTCGCTCGGGTCGTGGCATCCTCCAGGTCCCCGGCCCCGGCCAACGGCTCGGTGTGCGCGATGTCATCGAG
>DASYXE010000502.1:0-15176 GCA_035935375.1 Gemmatimonadaceae bacterium
CGACAGGCGCGCTCTCCGCCGTCGGACTCGCGCTGGCCGGACTGGCGATGCTGCTCCTCATGCGCCGTAGCGTCGGCGACCGCACGCGCGAGATCGGCGTGGGTAAGGTGCTCGGCGCCACGCGCGCCGCGATCCTGCTCGAGATCGTCGCCGAATCGACCACGCTCGCAACGCTCGGGGGCCTCGCGGGGCTCGCCGCAGGACGCGGTATCGCCATGCTCCTCGCCGGCGCCACGCCCATCCCGGCCTCGGTCGGCAGCGCCGCCGCACTCACGGCGTTGGGCCTAACGATCGCCGGCGGCGCGGCGCTCGGCGCCCCGCCCGGCGTCCGCGCCGCCAAACTCAGCGTGCTCCAGGCGCTGCACGGCAAGTAGGGCGGCGCGGCGGGGCTACGGTCGTCGCGAACGGCCCATCATCACCGTTGTCGGCTTCCCGGGCGTCGAAATCACCATCACCGTGCGCTCGCCGTGCACGCCGTCGTCGGGGAGCTGCCACCCATCGATGCGCGAGCCCGCGCCCGTCGTGTCGGCCGGTTTCGCCGGCGTCGTGTCGGGCGAGATTTGCTGCGAGCCCGTCGCCGCGCCGAGCATTTTCATGAGGTTCTTCGGCGACAATTGCGTCGCGAGCTGGCGCAGTTGATTCACGTCCGCGTTCGTCTCGCGCGCGCCCGCCGGCATGTGCGACCTGTACCACGCCGTGACGCTGTCGTACGAGTCGCTGCTCGAGAACACCGCGGCGGTGCCGGTGTCGGCTGGTTTGTCCGTCAGCATCGACACGCTGCTGAACGCTTGCGTGACGTTCATCGGATAGCGAGGCAAAGCAGTCGCGTCGAGGCTGAAATCGTCGGCGGTCTTCGTCTTCAGGCGCACGTCGGGCACAGACCCGAGCGGCGTTTTCTGGCCCGTCGCAAGGTCGCCCGAAAAGTGCGCGACAAATCCGTTGCTGAGCGTGTCCACCACCTTCGGAAGTTTCTTTGAACTGTCGCCGGACACTGGGTTATCTCCCCCGTTGCCGTGGCCGCCGCCAGCGTCCACCACGCCGCTGCCCGATGCATTCAGGTCGCCGCCCACCGTGTCGGTGTCGGCGCCCGTATGAGCGTTCCCGCCTCCGTTCAGCTTATTCTTTCCCTGACCCGAGCCGGGAGTGAGGTGCGCCTGGGCTCCGCCTCCATTCGCGTGGCCTCCCCCCACGACCTGTCCCGCGTCGCTCGTCGCCGATCCGTGTGCCTGACAGAATTTCCGGCCGAGGAAAAACCCGATGATGAAGGCGAGGATCACGCTGACCGCCCACATGAGGCGGCGCTTTAGCTGGCCCCGAGCCGGTTGCGAGCCGGCCTCGTTAGGCATGGACGCGGCTGTCATCAGTCGCGCACGTGCTTGTAGAGCATGATCACCGCGCCGGGATTCTTGCCCGACTTGTAGATCCGCACTCTGTCTTTCCCGCGGGTGAGCTGGATGCCGCGATACGTGTGGCCGAAGAGCGGCAGGTCCGTGGTATTCGGCTGGTTGGCGGCCTGCGCGGCGACCGCCGGCACCGCCGCGAGTGCGAGCGACGCGGCGGCGATGACGGCCCGTATGCCTCGTGTGGTCATGGAACCCCGCTGAATGGTGTGGACGTGTGGTTCGCCCCGACATTCAGCGGGTCCCGTGACCTTCGCGTTTGTCCGCCGTTACCTGCGCCGTCCGTGCGCCCGCCGGTATGACCCGAGATGCTATTCGTTTCGAATCGCGATCACCGGATCCACGCGCGCGGCCCGCCGCGCCGGCACCAGCGCGGCCACGACCGCCACCGCGCCCAGCACGAGCGCCACGCCGATGAACGTGGCCGGGTCGTTAGGCCCGACCTCGTACCACATCGACCGGGCCAGGCGCGCCAGCCCGAACGCCGCCGCCAAGCCGACCACGATGCCGGCGCACACCATCGGCGCCGTCTCGGCCGCTACCAGCCGCCGCACGTCCCGCGGGCGCGCGCCGAGCGCCAATCGGATGCCCATCTCGCGGGTGCGCTGCGCCACGGCGTACGACAAGACGCCGAACACGCCAATCGCCGCGAGCACGAGGGCGAGGCTCGCGAAGGTCGCGAGCAGAATCGCCACCAGGCGGTCGCCGGCCATGGAGCGGCTCAACGCCTCATCCATGGTGACGATGTTGGCCAGCGCGATGTTCGGATCGAGGGCGTGCAGCTCGCGGCGCACTCCTGCGAGCGCGTTCACGCCGCCGCCGCGCGCACGCACGGTGATGATGCCCTGGTGCCAGGCGTTGTGCTGCGCATACGGGACCCACACGAGCGCGCGGCTCGAATCCGCCGCGGCGTAGTACTTCACGTCGCCCACGACGCCGATGATCTCGCGCTCCACTTTCTCGTCGCGCGACGACATCGCGCGCCGTCCGATCGGGTTCTCCGACCCGAACATCCGCTTGGCGAACGTCTGATTCACGATCATCACCGGCGGGGCGGCGGTGTCGTCCGTTAGGCGAAAGTCGCGGCCGGCCATCAGCGGCACGCCGAGCGCGGCGAAATAGCCCGGCGTGGCCACGTTCCAGTTGATCGACACCTCGTTGGCCGGCGACGGGTCCCGCCCCTCGGCCACCATCTCGCGGCCCAGGTAAAACCCGCCGGCGCCTAACGGACTGGCGCTGGCGATCCCCGCGGCCTGGATGCCGGGTGCCTCGGCCAGCCGGTCGCGCAACTGGTAGAGGAAGCCGACGACTTTCTCCGGCCTGTCGTACTTGATGCCGGGCACGGAGATCGAGGCGGTGAGCACGTTGCGCCGGTCGAAGCCCGTGTCCACCCGGCGCAGCCGCTCGATGCTCCTCACGGCCAGGCCGGCGCCGACCAGCAGCACCACCGACAGGGCGAGCTCGACCGTCACCAACGTCCGGCGCGTCCGCGCGCTGCTGCGCCCGACGCTCGTACGCGCACCGCCCTCGCCCATGGCAAGATGGTCGCGCTGCCGCGCCGCGTGGACCGCCGGCGCGAGACCGAACAGCAGCGACACGCCCAGCGAGATCACGAGGCCGAACCCTAACGCCCACCGGTCGAGCGACGCCGTCGCGATGCGCGGGACGTCCTGCGGGGCGATCCCCACGATACCCTTCACGAGCCAGATGGCGATCGCGACGCCTAAGACACCGCCAGCGACACCGAGCGCGCTGCTCTCGACCAGGCTCTGCCGAACGAGCCGCCAGCCGCTCGCGCCCAGTGCGACCCGCACGGCGATCTCGCGCTGCCGCGCCGCCGCGCGCGCCAGTTGCAGATTGGCCACGTTCACGCACCCGATGAGCAAGAGCAGCGTCACGGCGCCGAGGAGGAGCCACAGCGCGCGCGGCGTGGTCTGCCCCAGCATGGCCTGGATCACCGGCGTGGGGACCGTGGTCACTCCGCCGCGGATGTCCGGGTGCTCGGCCGCGACCCGGGCGGCGAGCGTCGCCATCTCGGCGCCGGTGCTCGCAAGCGTTGCGCCGGGCTTGAGCCGCGCGATCGCTTCGAAGACGAAATTGTCCCGGCGCTGCAGGTCGGGATCGAGCTCGGTCGACAAGCGCATCGGCACCCAGAGGTCGACGTCGATCGGCCAGCGCGTCTCGGCCGGCATCACGCCGACGATCGTCCGCTTGATCGCATTGACCTCCACCGCGTGCCCGACGATGTCGGGGCGCGCGCCGAACTGGGTCCGCCAGAGGCGGTCGGAAACGACCACGGCGAACCCGGCGTCGAGCGCGTAATCCGCCGCCTGCAGCGGTCTGCCTAACTGTTGCCTGACGCCGAGTGCGCCGAAGAACTGCGGGCTCACGGCGGCCGCCGACACGCGCACGGGTTCCGTGGGGCCGGTGAGGTCCATGTTGGCGGGCTGGTAGACCGCCACCTGCGAGAACACGTGCTGATCGCGCCAATCCATGAAGTCCGCGTACGTGACCGACCAGGTCTCGTTCGTCGCGACCTTTCGCGAATCCGGCTCGACCACGCGGCCGGCGTCGGGGAACGGCAGCGGCGCGAGCAGCACCGAGCGCACGACGCTGAAGATCGCGGTCGTCGACCCGATGCCTAACGCAAGCGTGACGACGGCCGCGCCGGTGAACGCGACGCTCCGGCGCAGCGAGCGCACGGCCTGCGCGGCCTCCTGCACGATGATCGACATCCGATCCTCCGCGGAGAGCCGCGGTGTAGGTGAGGAAACGACCCGCGCCGACGGGCGCGCGGCCAGCGCGTGCCACCACTCCACCGCCGCGAGCGCCAGCAGATCCGCCGACGCCCGCCGCCAGACCCGGAATGGCGACTCCCCAGAGCGATGGGCCTCCGCCAGACGCTCGCGGTGGAAGTCGGCGAGGCCCAAGCCGTAGCGCGCGCGAAACGCGCGCGGCAAGAGCTGCACGAGCGCGCGCCACGCGAGGGGCACGCGGGTCGGATCGCGCCGCGTCACGCGCGCCCCGGCGCGATGATCTGCCGCGTCACGGCCAGCCGCACGAGCGCCCGCAAACGCAGCATCTCGGCGGCGAGCACGTGGTGACCGAACGGCGTCAAGCGGTGGTAGATGCGCCGCTCATCGTCGTCGGCTTCGCGGCGCTGCGGCGCCTCCTCGATCAGCCCCTTCGACTCGAGCCGGCGCATGTGCCGATACAGATTTCCTGCCTCGAGCTCGATTTTCCCGTTGCTATGGACGAGGATGTCCTGCCGGATGCCGTATCCGTGCCGGTCGCCGGCGGCGAGCATGGTGAGGATGAGCGTGTCGACGGATTTGAGCGGCAGGAGCGACTCGGGCTCCGGCCAGGCGGATTTGGGCACTGGTGGCATAGGCGTCCACGATATAGGCAAAACGACTATAGCACTTCGACACCCAGTTGGCGAGGAAGGTTTGCAGCATGGCCGAGCCCGCTAGTCCGGCGCCGCCCGGTGCGCGCGCGCCGCGGCGCCGGGCTCCGGCTGTATCGCCGCGTCGTCCCGCGCGCTATGATATGGCGCCGTGACTAACCCGGTTGGGCATCGTCACGCGGCCACCCGTGCCCGGAGGTTCCATGCGCGCTCGCGTCATCGTCAGCTGTCTCGTCCTCGTGATGTCCGCCTGCGCGACGGGCGCCGGCCCCCGCGGTGGCGGCGGTCACGACCCCAATGCGATCACCGCGGCGGAAGTCGAAGGCAGCCACGAGGGCAATGCCTACGATGTGATCCGGGCCATTCGTCCCAACATGCTCACCACGCGCGGACAGTCCTCGTTCATGAATTCGGATCCGGGCATCGTCGTCTTCCTCAACGGCACGCAGTACGGCGACGTCCAGTCGCTGCGCCGCATTCCCGCGAAGGACATCGACCAGATCCACTTCTACTCGGCGAGCGAGGCGAGCCTGCGCCACGGAACGGGCTACCCCGAAGGCGTGATCGAAGTGACGACGAAATAGGAACGCGTTATGTTGCATCGGTGAGTCTCGCCGATGTCCTGCGCACCGCGCTCGGGCAGATCCGGGCGAACAAGCTGCGGTCGTTCTTCACCCTGTTAGGCATCATCGTGTCCGTCGGCTTTCTGGTGGCCGTGGTCGCGATCATACAGGGAATGAACGCGTACGTGAAAGAGAACGTGGCCGACGCCATCGTCGGTGTGAACACGTTCCAAGTGCGCCGCATTCCGATCAAGATCGGCCTCTTCACCGACGACGAGCTGCGCGCGATCCAGAAGCGGCCCAAGATTTCGATGGCCGATGCGCAGGTGGTCGCGCGCGCGGTGCCGGGCGCCGCTGCCGTGGCGTTGCAGAGCGGCTTCCCCACGCCGGCGACGCAGGTCGCGTGGCACGGCCACACGCTCGAGAATGTGTTCGTCTTCGGCGTGACCGCGCCGTACCAGACGGTCCAGGACTACCGCTTCCGCAGGGGCAGTCCCATCACCGACGTGGACGTCCGCGAGCGGCGTCAGGTGATCGCCATCGGCGCCGACGTGGCGGACAAGGTGTTCGGCGACGCCGACCCGATCGGCCACACGGTGCGCATCATGGGCGCGCGGTTCACGATCATCGGCGTCATCGCGCCCAAGGGGCGCGTGCTCGGCCAGTCGTTCGACTCGTTCGTGATCATGCCGATCACGAGCTTCGAGCTGCTGTACGGCCGCCGGACGACGACCACGATCTCGGTCAAGATGCCGAACGCGGAGTCGATCCCGTCGGGGATGGCGGCGGCCGAGGAGGCCATGCGCGTCGCCCACCGCCTGCGGCCGGAGCAGGACGACGACTTCACCGTCGAAACCGCCGACGCGCTCGTGGACTTCTGGAAGAACCTGACGCGTGTGCTGTTCAGCGTCATCCCGGCGGTGGTCGCGATCGGCATCGTCGTGGGCGGCATCGTGATCATGAACATCATGCTCATGGCGGTCACCGAGCGGACGCACGAGATCGGGATCCGGAAGTCGGTTGGCGCGCGCCAGCGCGACATCCGGCGGCAATTCCTGGCCGAGGCCGTCGCGCTGGCGACGTTAGGCGGACTCCTCGGCGTCGGGTCGGGGTGGGGGCTGGCGCTCGCCATCGCGAGTGCGTCGCCGCTCCCGGCGCGCGTCACCGCGTGGTCGGTGGGCGTCGCCATCGCGTTAGGCGCGGGGATCGGCGTGCTGTTCGGCGTCTACCCCGCCAGCCGCGCCGCCCGCCTCGACCCCATCAACGCCCTGCGCGCCGAATGAGAGCCGCCGAGCGTGTCAGCGAGAACGTCGGCATCGCGATTGACACGCTGCGCGTGAGCAAGCTGCGCAGCGGCCTCACCATCTTGGGTGTCGTAATCGGCGTCGCCACGGTCATGGCCATGGCCGCGATCGTCCAGGGTGTGCGCCAGCAGATCGTGCACACCATCGAAATCGCCGGCCCCACGACATTTTACGTGACGCGCTCGGCGACGCCCGTGAATCCGGGGAACCCGCCGCCGGAGATCCGCGACCGCCCCGAAATCAAAGCCGACGAGGCCGAGCGCATCCGCACGCTGCCCGGCATCGACTACGCCGCGATCTGGGGGCAGGCCCAGGCGCGCATGGATTACCTGGGTGCACGCACGCAGCAGGTTGGGATCTTCGGCGCCGACAATCGGTTCACCGATATTCAGGGCGGCGACCTGTCCGAAGGACGATGGTTCACGCGTCCCGAGCTCGTGAGCGGCAGTGCCGTGGCCGTGATCGACCACGACGTCGCGCGCACCTTGTTCGGCCGCATCGACCCCATCGGGAAAGTCGTCGGCATCGGCGGGCGCGCGGCGCGCGTGATCGGCATTTACGTCGCGCCCGCCAACATCTTCAACCCGCCGGGCCAGGCGACGGGCGCGATCGTGCCCTACGCGATGCTCGACCACCAGCTGCCGTTCGACCGCACCAACGCCCTGTGGATCGTCGTCAAGCCTCGGCCTAACGTAACCGTGGCGGAGGCGGAAGAGGCCGTGATGGTGACGCTGCGGCGGATGCGGCACCTGCGCCCGTCGCATGCCAACTCCTTCGACCTCCTCACACAGGATCAGATCCTCGACACGTTCAACAAGCTCACCGGTGTCTTCTTTCTGGTCATGATCGTGCTGTCGGCCGTCGCACTGCTCGTGGGCGGCATCGGGGTGATGGCGATCATGATGGTGTCGGTCACCGACCGCACGCGCGAGATCGGCGTGCGCAAAGCGCTCGGCGCCACGCGCCTGGACATCTTGCTCCAATTCCTCGTCGAGGCCGCGACGCTGACCGGCATCGGCGGACTCATCGGCATCTGCCTCGGGTTAGGCTTTGGCCGGCTCGCCACCGCCGCGATGCGCATCGAAGCCACCACCCCGGTGCTGTATACGCTCGTGGCGGTCATCGTGTCGGTCGGCATCGGCGTCGTGTTCGGGCTGCTGCCGGCCAACCGCGCGGCGCGGCTCGACCCCGTGGAGGCGCTGCGGTACGAATGACGGGCGGGCCGGCCGGGCGTGGTGCACGCGCACGCCGGCCGCCGCGTCTTCGCCTAACGGACGCCCAAGTCAGTTGATCACGACGATCGTCCCCACGAACGTCGGATACTGTGCCGGCGGATGGAACTTGCAGTGGTACGAGAACGATCCCGTTTGCGTGAACGTGAACTGGAACGTCTGACCGCCGCTCCCGCCGCCGTAGTTCCCGCCGCCGCTCGGCGCCGCCAGGCCCTGTGAGTCCCACAACCCGGTGTCGCTCACCGAACTGTGCTCGGATGGCCCGTTGTTCACCCATTGCACGGTCGTGCCGACTTTCACCGTGTCGACCGCCGGCGAGAACTTGAAGTCCGAGATGGCGACGTTCACGCCGCCCGTCGGCGGCGGCGGATTCGTAATGCCGTTCATGTTGTTGTTACTGCTGCTGCCGCACGCCATCGCGAGCGCGGCGATACCGATGCCGACAATGTGAGCTGCACGCACGTGACCTCCGGTCCTGAGGAGGGACGGCGCGGCGCAAGCGGTTGTGCTCGACAGCAGCGTCCCTCGGGTCCAACGACGACGAACAAAAATCGCCGGCCACCACGGAAGGTTCCTGGTGCACCGACCTCATCGACTCCCGCGGGGCTCAACGCGCGATATATTCCGCGCCATGACACACGTCGATGTGCTCGCCATCGCAGCGCACCGCGATGACATCGAGCTCACCTGTGGCGGGACCCTCCTCAAAGCACAGTCACTCGGCCACTCGACGGCGATCATCGACCTGTCGCAGGGCGAAACCGGCACTCGCGGATCGGCAGAGCTGCGTGCGCAAGAAGCCAGCCGCGCCGCCGAGATTCTCGGTGTCAGCGCGCGCATCAATTTGGGATTCCCCGATGCCGCGATCGTGAATACGCCCGAGACGCGCATCGCCGTGGCGAAGGCGGTGCGGCAATTCACGCCGCGCATCGTGATCGCGCCATCGGAACGCGGCCGTCATCCCGATCACCGCGTCACCGCCGAACTGGTGCGCGACGCGTGCTTCATCGCCGGGCTCGCGAA
Source organism: Gemmatimonadaceae bacterium (assembly GCA_035935375.1). Lineage (GTDB taxonomy): Bacteria > Gemmatimonadota > Gemmatimonadetes > Gemmatimonadales > Gemmatimonadaceae > JADGGM01. The sequence continues at coordinate 8,929 of DASYXE010000502.1, forward strand.
AGTCGAACCGTCGGTGCCGGCGCACCGGCCGCGCAAAGTGATTCACTGTCTCTCGTTTCGCGAGGACTATCTCAAGCCCACGTTCGTCGTCGACATTTCCGATGTGTTCGAGCGGAAGCTCGAGGCCGTGAAACAATACGAGTCGCAGTTCGCCGGCGTGCGGCAGGCGGGCGAGGTGTATCCGAACGGCGAGCCGTTGTACGAGATCGTGCGACACCAGGCGGCCCACTACGGCTCGCTCATCCGCGTGCGATACGGGGAGCCGTACTACACCGCGGAGACGATGCGCGTGGACGACGTGACGACGCTGGAGGTATCCACCTATTGACGCCGCGCTCCGTTAGGCACAAGGAGGAAGCCGCCAGCTACGGCAGCTACCTCGCCCTCCACGAGCTGCTGTCGCTGCAGCGTCCCTTGTCCGAGCCGGAACACCCCGACGAGCTGCTGTTCATCGTGGTGCACCAGGCGAGCGAGCTGTGGTTCAAGGTGATCCTGCACGAGCTGGACGCGCTCGTACACGCGCTCGACTCGGCGAACGTGGCCGCCGCGATGATGGTGGCGAAGCGGCTCAACGCGCTCGTGCGCATCGTGGCCGACCAACTGTCCGCACTCGACACGCTGCCGCCGCAGCGCTTCGCCCAATTCCGCGGCTATCTCGGCAGCTCGAGCGGATCGCAGAGCGCGCAATTCCGCGCCATCGAGGCCGCATCCGGTCTGCGCGACGCGCACTTTTTGCAAGCGATCTCCGAGCACGGGCCGCCGCCGCCGGTCGTGCAACGTTGGCTCGACCGTCCAACGCTGCAATCGCTCTTCGAGCGCCTGCTCGACCAGAGTGGCCGCACCCTCGAGCACGTGTACGGCGAATCGGAACCGTCGGAGCTCTTTCTCCTCGCCGAGGAGCTGCTCGAGTACGAGCAGGGGTTCGCGCGCTGGCGGTTCCTGCACGTGCAGCTCGTCGAACGGATCATCGGCCCCGGCACGAGCGGCACCGGCGGTACGTTAGGCGCGCGGTATCTCGCGCGCACGGTCTCCCAGCGGTTCTTCCCGGTGTTGTGGGACGTGCGCGCGAAGTTTTTCGGGGCGCCGCCGGGCGCGCGGTGACGATGCCCGAGTGGCGCGACATCAGCATCGCGCTCCGTCCCGGCGCGCCCGAATGGCCGGGTGACACACCGTACTCGTGCCAATGGACACAACAGCTCGCCCGCGGCGACACCGTCAACCTGTCGGCGATGACCATGAGCCCGCACGTCGGCACGCACGCCGACGCGCCCCTGCACGTGCACGACGGATGGCCCGCCTCGGACGACTTACCCGTGGACGTCTTCGCGGGCCCGGCCACCGTGTGCGCGTTCGACCGCGTGGATGCCCTCCCGCGCCTACCCCTCGAACGACTGCTGCTGCGTACCGGATCGACCACCGCCGACGGCGCCTTCCCCGCCGAGTGGCCCGCGCTCACCGTTAGGCAAGTGGAGTCGCTCCTCCAGCGCGGGCTCCGCCTCCTCGGCGTCGACGCCCCATCGGTGGACACGCGCCACAGCACGGCGCTCGAGGTGCACCACGCGCTCTTCGCCGGCGGCGCCTACAACCTCGAGAACCTCGACCTGCGCGGCGTACCCGACGGCACCTACGACCTCGTCGCCCTGCCGCTCAAGATCGCGGGCCTCGACGCCGCGCCGGTCCGCGCCGTCCTCCGGCCCAACGGCGGCGCTGGGCGTTAGGCAGGAGGAGGGCGGAGCGAGCTACCCCGCCCGTTGGGCGAATACCACGGTGTGCCCGCCCGCTTCTTTGATCCCCACCTCGTCCATCCCGTAGAACGTCCGCCGACGGGGCAGCACCAATGGCAGCCCCGAGATCCGCCGCTCGATCTCGTCCAGATTCGACACCTCGATGAAGAGCCCCACCGACGTACCCACCGCCCTCACCGGCTTGCTGCCGACATCCTTCTCCACGCTCTCCCATGTTTGATACATCACCTCCGCCCCATCTTTCTCGAGGATCACGAAGCCCAGCCGGTCGCCTTCGGGCACCTCGACCGTCTTGGCCCAGCCGAGTCGGTCGGTCCAGAGCGGCAGACACGGCTCGATCGCGTCGACCATGAGCACGGGCGTCAATTTCTTGATAACGTTGGGCATGCCAGGTTCTCTCTGTTGACGTGATGCGACCAATATGTCCGGCCCCCGCATGAGCGTCTTGGAAAAATGGAACCGCTCGTGACCGCGGCGGGCCTGCCAAACGGTTACGTCGAGCACGCGCCGCCATCCGACCTCGCCACGGCCGTGATGTGCGCGTGGACTCGGCGCGTGAACAGCCCGGTCGACGTGACGCTGCACCGTGTGCTGCCCGATGGGTGCACCGACATCCTGTTCGTGTTCGACCGGCCCGGCGCAGGCGATCGCGAGCTCACGAGCGCGAGCGTCGTGGGCGCCATGACGCGGCCCATCGTCGTCACCGGCCCGCACCCGTGGCTCTATGTCGGGGTGCGACTCGCACCGGGCTATGCTCGGGCGGCCTTTCGCATGCCGGCGTCCGAGCTGACGGACCAAACGGTCGGTTACGAGCTGATCGAGCGCGACGCCCTCGCGCACATCGACATGCTCGCCGCGGCGAGCGACGCCGACTGCGTGGCCGCCGCATTCGACATCGTACGACGTCGCCTCGCGCGCGGCATCGCCGTATCTCGCAGTCTGCGAGCCGCAATCCGGCGTATCGTGCAGGCCGACGGGGATCTCAAGGTTGCCGCGCTGGCGAACGAGATCGGCGTGACGCGACAGCATCTCGCCCGCCAGTTTGCCGCCCACGTGGGCCTCACGCCCAAAATGTTCGCGCGCGTGATGCGGACCCGCGCCGCCCTCGGACGTGTGGCCGCGGCCCGCACGGCGCATCCGCGCAACGTGAACTGGGGCGCGATTGCCTACGACCTGGGCTACTACGACCAGCCGCATTTCATCGACGACTTCAAGGAAATCACCGGGCAAACGCCCGCCGAATGGCTCGGCTGACCATCCAGAGCGCGAACGGCGGTCGGCGCGGGCAAGATCGGGTTGGATTCGCTAATTTGGTGTATGCCCCAGCCTATCTATTTCGACCACGCCGCCACGACGCCGGTGCGACGCGAGGTCTTCGAGGCCATGGAGCCGTTCTACGGCCCGCGCTTCGGCAACCCGTCCAGCACGCACCGATGGGGACGCGACGCCCGCGCGGCGCTCGACGATGCCCGCGAGCGCCTGGCCGGCTGCCTCGGCGCCCAACCGTCCGAGCTGTTTTTCACGTCCGGCGGAACCGAGGGCGACAACGCCGCGATCGTCGGCCCGTTCATGGCGCTGCGCGCATCGGGCAAGCGGGCGGTCGTCACCACGCCCATCGAGCACAAGGCGGTCTTGGGCGCCATGCACTACGCCCATGCGCAGGGCGCCGAAGAACGCATGCTGGGCGTGTCGCACGTGGGGGTGGTGGACCGCGCGTCGTACGATGCGCTCGTCAGACCGGACGTCGCGGTGTGCTCGGTGATGTGGGTGAACAACGAGATTGGCGTCGTGCAGGACATTCCGGCCCTCGCGTGCGCGGCCAGGGATCGTGGTGTGCTCTTTCACACGGACGCGGTGCAGGCGTTCGGCAAGGTGTCGGTGGACGCGCGCGCGGTACCGTTCGATCTGCTCACGTTCTCGGGGCACAAGATCGGGGCGCCCAAAGGGATTGGCGGGCTGTTCGTCAGGCACGGGACGCCGTGCGAGCCGTTGCTGCATGGCGGCTCGCAGAACCGCGGATTCCGGCCCGGCACCGAGAACGTGGCGGCCGCCATCGGCCTGGCCCGCGCGGCCGAGCTGGCCATCGCCGAGCGCGAAGCCGAGATGCGTCGGTTAGGCGCGCTGCGCGACCGTCTCGAGCGCACGCTGCTGGCGCGGATCCCCGACGCCGTGGTGAACGGCGGCGGCGGACCGCGCGCGCCGCACATTCTGAGCGTCTCCGTGCCCGGCACCGACAGCGAGTCCATGCTCATGGCCCTCGACCTGGCCGGCGTGGCGTGTTCGTCCGGCTCGGCGTGCACGAGCGGGAGCGTGGACCCGTCGCACGTGCTGGCTGCGTTAGGCGTACCGAGGGAGCTCGCCGTGTCGGCCGTGCGGATGAGCCTCGGCGTGCTCACCACCGACGAGGCCATCGACCGCATCGCCGAGCTCTTCCCGGCGCTCGTGGCCAAGGCCCGCCGGTTGACCGGCGCCGTCGCCTGATGCCGGAGGTTCGCGGCCGCGTCCTGGCGGCCATGTCGGGCGGGGTCGACTCGTCCGTCGCCGCGGCCACGCTCGCCGAGCAGGGCTACGACGTGATCGGCGCGACGATGAAGCTCTTCTGCTACGGCGACGATGTGCCCGATCGCCCGTGCTGCTCGCTCGACTCGATCGACGACGCACGCCGCGTGTGCGAGCGCATCGGCATTCCGCACTACGTGCTCAATCTCGAGAGCGCGTTCGGCCGCGACGTGATCGAGAACTTCGTGAGCGAATACGCGGCGGGCCGCACACCCATCCCCTGCGTACGCTGCAACACGTTCACCAAGTTCCGCGACCTCCTGCGCAAGGCGGACGCGCTCGAGTGCGATTGGATCGCGACCGGCCACTACGCGCGGGCGGAGGGCGGCGAGCTGCTGCGCGGGGCCGATCGCGCCAAGGACCAGAGCTACTTTCTGTGGGGCATCGACCGCGCCGTGGTGCGCCGGATGCTGCTGCCCGTGGGCGCACTCACCAAGCCCCAGACACGGCGGCGCGCCCATGCGTTAGGCCTGGACGTGGTGGCCGAGAAGCGCGAGAGCCAGGACATCTGCTTCGTCCCCGACGGCGATCATGGCAAGGTGTTGATGCGCCACCTGGGCCCCGACGCGCCCGCCCTCGCGCCCGGCCGGTTCGTCGACTCGAGCGGCCACGTGTTAGGCGAGCACGACGGCTTCGCGCGGTTCACCGTGGGCCAGCGCCGCGGCCTGCCCGGCGGCTCGCGCGAGCCGCTGTACGTCATCGCCATCCGCCCCGACGCGCGCGAGGTCGTGATCGGACCGCGCGTCGAGCTCCTGGGCCGCGGCGTGATCGCGCGCGAGCTGAACTGGCTGGTGGACGCCCCACCCGCCGTCGGCGCGCGCGTGCTGGTACAGGTCCGCCACCGGGCGCCGGCCGCCCCCGCCGAGATCGTACGCGCCGACGGCACCGAGATCGAGCTCGCGCTCGACGAGCCCGTGGCCGCGATCACGCCCGGGCAGTCCCTGGTGATGTTCGACGGCGACCGGGTGTTGGGCGGCGGATTGATCGCCGCGGCGCGGGGCGCCTTGCCGGTGCTGGCGGCCTAACGTCGAGGGAAGCGCGCGCGAGCGCGCGCTTCCCTCAGTACTTGAGTCCACCCGCCGCCGCGAACTGCTTCAGCATGTCCTCCTGCTCGGGCGACAGCTTCTCCGGCACGACGATCGACACCTCGACGATCAGGTCGCCGCGCTCGCCCTCCTTCTCGATGCCCTGCCCGCGCACGCGGAAGCGCTTCCCCGATGGCGTGCCCTTGGGAATCGTGATCTTGACCCACTTCCCCTCGAGCGTTTTGAGCCGGACCTTTGTGCCTAACGTGGCCTGCGCGATGTTGAGCGGGACGTGCGCGATCACGTCCAGGCCCTCACGGGCGAAGAACCGGTCCGGCGCGACCTGGAACGTGATCAGGAGATCGCCCGGCGGACCGCCGTTCAGGCCCTTGCCGCCTTGACCCGTCAGACGCACCCGCGTCCCGGTATCGGTGCCCGGCGGCACCGTGATGTTCACCGTGCGGCGCGCACGCGTCTCACCGGCGCCGTTGCACGTGGGACACCGCTCGGTGGGAATCTGCCCGCGGCCCAGACACATCGGACACGGCCGGTTCACCGCGAACCCGCCCTGGCCGAACGACACGACGCCGCGCCCGTTGCACTCGGGACAGATCTTGAACGACGCGCCCGGCGCGGCGCCCGACCCGTGGCACGTCGGACACTCCTCGTTCACCTCGAGCGTCACCGGCACCTTGCCGCCTAACGCAGCGACGCGGAACGGCACCTCGAGCGACACGTCCACGCTCTGGCCGCGCTCGGCTTGGCGGCCGCGCGATGCACCCGGCCGGCCGCCCCCGCCGAACATCGAGGCGAACATCTCGCCTAACCCGCCCACCCCGCCGATGTCGAAGTCTTCGACGTGGATGCCGCCCTGGTCGCGCCCGGCGCCGGCGCCGCCGCCCGGCGGCGGCCCGCGCCG
>DASYXE010000503.1:0-3117 GCA_035935375.1 Gemmatimonadaceae bacterium
TGCGCCTCGCTCACGTCCAGGTGCATCACCGCGCGAATGCGCGTCGTGGACCACGCCGAGAAGAGAACGCCCTGGTCGCGCGCGGCGGCGAGAATGGGGCCGTTGGTCCTGCCTTCGGGGAGGTCCACCATCACGATGTTCGTTTCCGGCGCCACGACGCGCACGCCCCCGGCACCGGCCACAATCTCCGCGAACACGCGGGCGTGCTCGTGATCTTCGGCGAGACGCTCGACGTTGTGCTCCAGGGCGTACAATGCGGCGGCGGCGATGATGCCCGACTGCCGCATGGCTCCGCCGAAGCGTTTGCGGACGATCCATGCTTCGTCCGCGAGGTCCTTGCGGAAGGCGAGGGCGGCGCCAATCGGAGCGCCGAGCCCCTTGGAGAAGTCCACCATGATCGTGTCGGCACAGGACGCGAAGTCGGCCAGGCTCGTGCCCGAGGCCACAGACGCGTTCCACAGGCGCGCCCCATCGAGATGGACCGCCAGTCCATGCTCGCGAGCCACCCGTTCCAGCGCGCGCAGCTCCTGAACCGGCGTGACCACGCCGCCGGCGCCGTTGTGCGTGTTCTCGATGCACACGAGGCTCGCCGACAACGTGTACGGCGTGTACGGCCGGACCGCCGCGCGCAGCGACTCGGCATCCATCACCAGACCCCTGCCCTGCACCGGCCGCACCTGTGCGCCGCACAACGCGGCCGCGGCGGCTGCTTCGTACATCATCACGTGCGATCCGGTACCGAGCAGAACCTCCGTGCCCGGACGCGACAGCAGCCACACGGCGGTCTGATTGGCCATCGTACCGCTCGGGAAGAACAACGCTGCTTCCTTGCCGAGCATCGACGCGATGCGCGCTTCGAGTTTCTTGACTGTGGGATCGCCGTCCAGGACGTCGTCGCCGATTTCGGCGTTGGCGATCGCCTGCCGCATGGCAGGGGTGGGATGCGTGACGGTATCGCTACGAAGATCGATCGGCATGGTGCTCAGTGTGAGAACGCAGGGGGCCGCCGGGGCCCGGCGGTCACTCCTCGAGCGTCTCGCGCTGGAGACGCCGCACGCGGCGCAGCTCGTACACCCGCCCCACTTCGCCGCCCAGAATGAAAATCACCGACGCATAATAGACCCAGAACACGATCACGACTATGGCCGTGAGCGTGCCGGTGTACAAGCTGCCTGGATTGAAGTGCCCAACGTACGAGGTGAACAACGCCTTGGCGAGCTCGAACAACGCGCTCGTCACGATGGCGGCGAGCAGCGCGTACTGCCACCGGATTTTTCGGTTGGGCAGAAACTTGTAGAGCGAGAAGAAGAGCAGCACCATGAAGGCCGACGCGACCACGGATCCGATCGCATACTCGAGACGGCCCATCACATCTTTCTGCAGTCCGATGCGCTGGAGAATCGCGACGCCGTGCGTCGTCGCCAAGCGCAGATATGCGTTCACCGCGGTGTACGCCACGAACAGGATCGTGCTCACCACGGTGATCTCGATGTCGAACAACTTCCCGACGATGATGCTGCGCTCGTGTTCGATGTCGAACACCTCGGCGAGCACGCTGCGCAGCGTGCCGAACAATCGCGTCGAGAACCACACGAAGCCGATGAGGCTGTAGATCCCGACCGATCGCCGCGCGCGGATCACGTCGTTGATGATCTTGTACATCGGCGAGTCGGTGTTCTGACTGTGCGGCGGCAGCAGTTGATCGATGAACCGCCACAGGTTCGCGGCCGACTGTGCTTCGGACTGGTTCAGGAGGTAGCCGAGTCCCGAGAGCAGCAGCAGCACGAACGGCACCGCGGCCAACATGATGTTGAACGCGATGCCGCCGGCGAGAAAGAAGATGTTGTCTTCGCCGGCGTTGTCCCAGATTCGCTTGGCGTAGTCCTTCGTTGCCGCCCACAATCGTCGGGGCAGAGATTCCGGGCGGTTGGGCTTGGCGGGGGCCGCGGTCGTCGGCCCAACGAAGGTCGAGGAGATACGAGCTCCTACTCGGTCTCCCGGTCGGCCGAGTCCTTCACTTCTTCGTTAGGCGCGAGCGTGGAGCGGCGTGCGACGCGTGACGGATTGGTCGCGGCGCGGTAGTTGGCCTTCGATTGGGCGATCCGCGCCTCGAGGTCCAGCCGCGCCTGCTGCGCCGCCTCACGCCCCGCGCGAAAGGCTTCCGCTGCCTGGTGCTTGCGAATCTCGAGCGCCTCGCGCGCCGAGTCGAGTCGGTCCTCGACGCTGCGTTTCGCCTGCTCGTAGCGGTCCACCACCGTCTCGGATAGATCGCCGGCTGCATCGCGCGCGACGTGTGCCGCGCGGCGCGCGCGGCGCTTGAGCTGGCGGCGCGTCTCCTCGCCGCTCTGCGGCGCGAACAACAGCGCGACGCCCGCACCCACCGCGAGCCCGACGAGAAACGACGTGGCGCCGCTACCTCCGCGACGTTCGATCACCACGTACGGCTCGTCCTCGTCCTCGTCCTCGTAGCGCGCCCTGTGCTTCATGTGCTCATCTCCTCGTCTCTTCACCGGCGGCCCTTCGATTTCTGTCGGACCACGCCCTTGTCCTTGACGGATCCATAGCTCTTCACGTTTCGCGCCGCGGCCTCGCGCTCGCCATCGTCTTCCGCCGGCTCCACGAGCGCCGCCAGTTCGGCACGAACCTCTCCCGGCGTGGTGCCCAGCATGTGCGCCGTGCGTTCCACGTCGCCGCCGGTCATCGACAACGTCTTGAGCGTAAGTTGTCGCCGCGCATCCGCCAATGTCGATCCGACAGGAAGCGACACCGCCCCCTGCGCTTCGGTCGAATTGCGCAGATGGCGTGGAATGACATCGTTCAACCCTATGCTGGCAGCGCGCGACATGATGACCGCGCGCTCCACGGCGTTCTTCAATTCGCGCACGTTCCCCGGCCAGTGGTACGAGAGAATCCAATCCATGGCCGCATCATCGAATCCCGACACCTTCTTCCCGTTCTGCTGTGAGAACCGCGCCAAGAATTCCGTGGCCAGCAAGCGCAGATCCCCCATTCGCTCGCGTAATGGCGGGAGGTATAGCTCGACGACGGCCAATCGGTAGTACAGGTCCTCCCGTAGCTCGCCTTCCGTGAGCGCCTCCTGCAAGTCTCTGTTCGTCG
>DASYXE010000504.1:0-1631 GCA_035935375.1 Gemmatimonadaceae bacterium
CCAGGTGCCTAACGGATGATCGCCGGCGTCGTGCTGGCCGCCGGCGCGTCGCGCCGCTTCGCCGACGGCCGCGGCGTGCAGAAGCTCGTCGCGCACGCCGCGGGAAAACCCGTCGTCCGATGGACGGTCGAGCGCCTCCTCGCGGCCCGCCTTGACGAGGTCGTCGTGGTCACCGGCCACGAGGGCAACGCGGTGCGCGGTGCACTCGCGAACCTCCGCGTACGCGTCGTCGACAATCCCAACTACTCGCGCGGACTCGGCGCCTCGCTCGAGACTGGAATCGCCGCGCTCACGGCCGCGGTCACCGGCGCGGTCATCGCCTTGGGCGACCAGCCCACCGTGTCCACGGCCGTGATCGACAGACTCGTCGACGCGTGGCACGAACGACGCATGCCGATCGTCGCGCCGCTCTACCGCGGCGTGCGCGGCAATCCGGTTCTTTTCGCCGCGTCGCTGTTCCCCGAGCTGCGCGCCGTCGGAGGCGACCACGGTGCTCGCGACATCATCGCCCGCTCACCCGATCGCGTTACGCTCGTCGACGTCGATACCGACATGCCGCTCGACGTGGACGACCGCGCGTCGCTCGACGCGGTTGTCCGCGTCCTCGGCGCGAGTACGTGACGAACGCGACGACGACATGAAACATTCGGCCAGCGCGGGCGTACGGACTGATGTCTCGAACACGCGCTTGGGAGCGCGGAATTCATGATGGGCGTCTTGAAGGTGTTGTTCGGCACAATCGTCGGGCTCGTGCTGCTCGTGCCGGCGGCAATCATCCTTGGTGTCATCGGTCTGCCGGCCGTCGTCATTCTCGCCGTGCTCGCCGTGCCAGTGCTCGTGGTATTGGCCGTGCTCGGCCTGCCGATTTTGTTGCTGCTCATCACGGCGGCGGCCGTGCTGGGCATCGTCTTCGCCGTACTCGGCGAGGTGCTGTCGGTGGGCGCGCTGATCCTCAAGCTGCTGCTGTTCGTCGCGCTGCCCGTGTTCGCGCTGGCGTGGCTGATCAAGCACTTCGCGGGACGCGAGCGCCACGAGGCCGTGTAGGAGTTCGCCTAACGCTCAGCTCGAGCGGAAGCGCAGCACCAGCTCTCCCATTTCCACGGTGTCGCCATCTTGCAGCCAGCGCACGCCTTCGGGCGTGTGCAACACCTGGCCGTTGACCGCGGTCGGATTGGTTTGCGAGAGATTGATGAGCTTCCAGCGGCCGCCCTCGTAGCGCAGGCGTGCTTGCTGGCGGCTGACGGTGGTCACCGGCAGACGGATGTGTGTGCGCGGCGGCCCGTCGCCGCGGCCGAGCGTGTAGTCGGCACTGCTGCCGCCGTCGAGGCACGGGAAGCGGATCGCTTCGCCGCGGTGCGGTCCGCCGGTGATCTCGAGGCGCCCCGGCAGGTATCCGTTAGTCGTGACGCCGCCGCGCGGCATTTCGACGGTGCGTCCGTCCGCCGGGGCGTAGGGCCACGGCTCCGCGGGCGGCGGTTCGTATACGCGCACGGGCTCGGGTGCGGGAGGCGCTGCGTACGCCTGCACCGGCCCCGAGACGCGAAACGCCGCGGGTCTGAGCAACGGCTCGCGTCGATCATGTACCTCGAACACGAGGGGCGGCAGCGACTCGATACGATGCGCTCCGCGCT
>DASYXE010000505.1:0-1777 GCA_035935375.1 Gemmatimonadaceae bacterium
TGGCGGCCGAAAACGGCAGGCGGTCGTTCGGCTGCCCGTCGAGGACGGCGGTCGTCCAGACGACGGCGAGGCGGTCATGGTTCGGGTACGGCAGGGCGCGCAGCACGACGCCGTACACGACGCTGGTGATGACCGCGGTCGCGCCTAACGCAAGCGTGAGCGTGGCCAGCACCGCGGCCGTGAACCCCGGCGACCGCCGGAGCGTGCGCAGCGCGAAGCGCGCATCGTGCGCCAGGCCATCGCGCCAGTCCTGTCGCGCGGCGCGGACCGCGCGGCGGCGGTCGATGGCGGCCAGCTCGCGGTGCGCGCCGTCGGCGTCGCCGAATTCCCGCGCCGCCACCGCGCGCGCCTGATCGGCGTCCATGCCCGACGCCACGAGCTCGGCGATGCGCGAATCGAGGTGGAAACGGATTTCCTCATCGACATCGCGGTCCACGCTGCTTTCAGCCGACAGCCGGAACGTGCGCCGCGGCGCGCTCATGCCGGCACCCGTCCGGCGCCCGCGCCCGCGCGCAGTACGCGCGAGACGGCATCGGCATAGCGTGCCCAACGCGACGATTCCTCACGCAGCAGCCGGCGCCCGGGCGGCGTTAGGCGGTAGTACCGCGCCTTCCGGTTGTTCTCGGAGAGCCCCCACTCGCTCGCGACGCAGCCGCGGTCTTCCAGGCGGTGGAGCGCCACGTAGAGCGCGCGGTCTTCCACACTCAGCTCGCCGCCGGACGCGCCGCGAATCCAGCGCGCGACCGCATAGCCGTGGCTGGGGCCCCACATCAGCGCGCGCAGGACCAGCACATCGAGCGTGCCCTGCAACAGGTCGAGATCGGAGGCTGCCGTCACGGTCGTCTCCATCCCCGGAATTGTTCCCCGGAACACCTACCTGGAAGGACGATACGATGTTCGGGCCCTGGCGTCAAGCGGGCACGGTCGGCCGGTCGAGCGCACCGCACTGTGGGAACGCGGCGCGCCACCGGAGTCCCTCGCACCCTGTCCTCGCCCACCGTTGGCGCCGAGGCGCCCGGTTCACGCGACGGGCGCGGATGACGGAATCACGGGGCCGATTGCGCAACGTGATCGAGCGCTGTTGCGAACGGGCTGGCGCCCGAGCACTGGGCACGGGCGCCGATGCTCACGACCTGTACGTGATCAGGAGGGTCCGATGAGTGCGTTGACGGGCAGGACTCGCGGGGGGCGCATCGGTCGACTGGCGTCGTTGTCCGCTCTGCTGCTGGCAGCCACTGCGTCCAGCAAGCCACCCTCGCATTTGCTCAAGATCTTCAACAGCGGCGACCACACGATCATCGAGGCGCACATCAGCGGCGTCGACCGAGATACCTGGGGCCCCGATCTGTTAGACGACAACACGATGATCGCGCCGGGCGAGAGCCAGCAGTTCACGATCGGCGAGGGATGTGCCGAGGACATCAAGCTCGTCTACAAGCACGCGGTCGTGCGCATCTCGCGGAACTTCGACACCTGCACCTACGATCTGCGGTCGTCGTATTGATCTCGGGAGCGGCGATGTCGTCGTGACCGCCCAGTGCCAGGTCACGACGATATCGTCGACGGTGTGAGGCCTAACGATCAATGGCGCGCGGCAGGTCGAGATACCAGCGTGGATATCAGTGCTGGCGCGTGGCAGGCCGCTCGAGCACGGCAACGTCCAGATTCATGTCCCAGTCGAGCGTGAAATCCTGCGCCGGCGTCTCCGGGCCCGAGGTGTACGTCCCGCGGTTCTCGAGGTGCAGGCGTCCGCCCGCGTAACGAAATCCCTTCGACC
>DASYXE010000506.1:0-5037 GCA_035935375.1 Gemmatimonadaceae bacterium
CAGATGAGGACGCCCACCTTGCCGAACCGGAACGAGAACGGCTGCGGCGTGCCGCCCCGACCCATGCCGCCGAAGAACTTGAGGCTCGCGAACCAGGTCGGGTTCACGAACGGCACCCGCTCGACGATCGGCACCAGGTACGTCTTGTGGTACGTCGCGGGCACGTCGACTCTGCCTAACGAGTCGGCGACCATCGCTGAATTGTAATACTCGTAGCTGGTGGGCGAGTGCCAGACCACGTCGATCGTCCCGAACAGGATGGGCGTGTGCGCGCCGGCGGCGAGCACGTGCATCGTGTCCGCCCAATCGCGGTGCGCGAGGAAGTTGTCGGGCAGCGCCGCCTCGGGCCACAGCATGAGCTGGGGATCGTCCCGCGCGAGGCCCTGGCGGGCGAGCGTCGACAGGATGCCCACGATGCGGCCCTGATACTGCTCCTGCCATTTCTCGTTCTGCGGGATGTTGGGCTGCACCGCCGCCACCGCCGCCACGGGATGCAGCGGGATCGTCGCGATCCGCCACCAGCCGTAGGCGGCCACGCCTAACGCGAGAGCGATGGCGCCGGCCACCCGCGCCAGGAGTCGCCGCTGCTCGGCGCGCGCCAGCCACGCGTCCACCAGCAGGCCGTTGGTCGCCGCGATCCAGAACGACAGGCCGCGCACGCCGCTCAGATCCGCCAGCTGCGCGAACACCGGGTGCTTGGCGACCGCGAGCCCCAGCGGCAGCCACGGAAATCCGATCTGCGGCAGATAGAGCAGGAACATCTCGCTCGCCGCCCACACAACGGGCAGGAGCACGGCCATCGGCCACCTCGTAAGGCGACGGGCGGCGTAGAGCGCGGCCATCGTGCATCCGACGATCGGGCCCAACCCCAACAGCGCGCCGGCGAACGCGAGGAAGGCCAGGTTGGTGTAGAGGCGCAGCGCGATCGCGATCCAGTACAGGCTGATCCCATAGCCGACGAACCCGAACACCGTGCCCGTGCGCATCGCGACGCCCCAGCCGGTGCGTTGGTCCGCGGCCTCGGCGACGATGATGCCGACCGGCACCAGGCACAGGAACGCCGGCACCACGAGGGGCACCGGTGGGAACGACAGCGCGAACAACAACGCACTCGCCAGGGCCGCGCCCGTCTCTCGCCGCGTCGGAGGCCAGCGTCGAACGGTCACACTCTCACTTCCTTTTGCTCCTCTGCCGATCGATACACGGCCTCGGCCAACCGGTGCAGGACGAGCTGGTCGGTTGGGGCCTCATAGGGTGTTTCGTCGCGCAGCATCGCGGCGAAGTGCGCGAGCTCGGCGCGGTACGATTGGATGAAGGTGCTGTCCCGCGTCGACGCGCCGCGCGGCGTCACATCGGTGGGCGCGCCGTTCAATTCCTTCACCACGTGGAGCGGCGAGAGCCGCCCGCTGCCGCGCGTGGCGAGCGTATCGAACCACCAGCGCGACTCGAGTCCCACGAACGACCAGGACACGTCGATGGTGATCGTCATGCCCGACGCACATGCGATGAAGGCGAGCATCGCTTCATCCACCGCGCCCGCGCCGCGGCCGCGTTCCATGTGCGCGCTCACGCGCGCGGGCTCGGGATAGTCGGCGAGCCAGAGCGCGAGATCGAGTTGCGGCAGACCGAGGTCCGTGAACGCGCCGCCGCCGGCCTCCGCTCGGCGGTAGCGCCACCCTTCCCGCTGCTGGCGTTGCTCGTGGTGTCCGGCGCGGATGCCGTTGAGCTTGCCTAACTCACCGCCGCGCAGAAAGCTGCTCAGCGCCTGGACGTCGGAGCGGAAGCGGTGGTTGTTGGCCACGGCGACCATGCGGCCGGCGCGCGACGCCGCCGCCAGGATGCGCTCCACGCCGCGGCTCGTGAGCGCGAGCGGACGCTCGCACAGCACGTGCACGCCGGCGGCGAGCGCGCTCAGGACGTGCGGCTCGTGCAGGTGGTTGGGCGTGGTGAGGACCACCGCATCGAGCTCGGCGTCCTCGAGCAGGTCCTCGATGTCGGTGTACACGTCCTGCACGCCGAAGCGCTCGCCTAACGCGCTGGCCTTGGGGCCGTCGTTGTCGCACAACGCCACGAGCTGCGCGCCGCGCGAGCGCGCCAGCGCCGGCAGGTGTGCCACCTGGGCGATCGCGCCTGCCCCCACGACTCCGACCCGCACCGGCGCCATCATCGCCCGCGCTCCGCGTCAGGCCGAGCCGACCACCGCCACCGTCGTTCCGGGATAGTATGCACGAAGTATCGTCCGATAATCCTGTCCGGCCCGCGCGCGTCCGATCGCGCCCCACTGGCACATGCCGACGCCGTGGCCGTATCCGTCCCCGCGTACGATCACGCGAGACAAGTCCCCATTCGCGTCGCGCTCGTTCTCGACCGTGAACGCGGTGCTGTTCAAGATCTCGCCGTCGCTCGCCCGCAGCACGAAGCGAATGTTGTCCATGCGTACCGTGTAGTGCCCGCGATCGGTCACGATCTCGAGCGCGCGCACGCGACCCGACGGCGTCCGGCTCTCGACATCCAGCACGCGCGGGGCACCCGGACCGCGCGAGGAGACGGTGGTGTAGTCCTTGAGATACCGGTCCAGCACCGCCCGCAGCGCGGCCCGTGTGAACGTGCGCTCCCACCGGAAGCGGGGCGCAATGTCACAATAGAACCGGTCGGTGCCCGGGATGCGATCGCTCACGCTCACCAAGTATGGCTCGTCGGGACTCCGCCAGACCTCGCTCGCCGCTGCCGTGTGTCCGCCGCACGCCGAATGATACGGCGCGTTCACCACCACGCCACGGTATGTGAGCACCAGGCCGCGCGTCTCGGCGACGGCCGTATCGCCTAACGGTGTTTCCGCATCGGCGCCGCCGTACACCTGGTCGACCACCGTGCTGCGCATGTCGTACGGCCGCGAATCGGCCGCGATGTGCGTGTACGCATAACTCCGCGCCGCGATCGCCTGCGCCGCCACCGCCTCGCGCTCGTCCGCCGTGCGATGCCCGATCTCCATCGGCACCACGCCGCGCAGATAGTCCTCGAGGTACAAGCGGTTGACCACCAACACGTCGTCGCCATCGGGCGCCGGCAGCACCCACACTTCGCCGCGGTAGTGCACGCCGTTCACGGTGAGCACCGCACCGCGCGACGCCGCGCGCGCGACGAACGGCGCGTCGCGGCTGGGCGTCGCGGTGCCATCGTCGTTCACGGCCCGGAGCATCCCGTCGCGATTCTGCACCGTCCACAGCTCGCCGCCGTCGGCGCGCACGAGCGTGCTCGCGCCGCCGCTGTCGAACAAGCGCCACGAGCCGGTCGCCGAGAGCGTCACCTTGTCGGCCGCGGTCGCGAGCGCGATCCGCACCACGCGGCCCTGTGCGCCCAACGGCTGCTCGGTGGGCGCGGCGATGGTGGGCAGCTGCTCCGGCGTCGACGTGTCGGCGGCGGGCGGCGGCGGCAGCGCGGTGGTGTCGAGCACCACGGGCGGCAGCGTCGCCACCGGAGGCCGCCGCGCACCCGACTTGCACGCCGCGAGACCCGCACCGGCGGCAAACCCGGCGCCGAACGCCGCCTTACGAACGGACCGCGCCCAACGCATCGTCCAACCGTTCGAGTGTCGCGTCGATTTCCGCATC
Source organism: Gemmatimonadaceae bacterium (assembly GCA_035935375.1). Taxonomy (GTDB): domain Bacteria; phylum Gemmatimonadota; class Gemmatimonadetes; order Gemmatimonadales; family Gemmatimonadaceae; genus JADGGM01. The sequence goes on from DASYXE010000506.1 coordinate 3,612, forward strand.
GCCGTGCGCCGCCGACACAAAGGCGGACTCGAACGGCGACGGTGCCAGATAGACGCCCCGCGCGAGCGCCTCGTGGAAGAATCGGCGAAAGCGCGCCACGTCGGACGCCTTGGCGTCGGTGAAGTTTCGCACCGGCTCGGCGCGAAAGAACAATCCCCACATGCTGCCGGCGCTGTCGGCCGTGAACGGCACGCCGTGACGCGCCGCCGCCGCGCGCAGGCCGGTCACGAGACGCGTCGTACGCTCGGCGATCCGCGCGTGCAGCTCGGGCGTGAGCGCGCGCAGCGTGGCGAGGCCCGCCGCCATCGCCAGCGGATTCCCCGACAGCGTGCCCGCCTGATAGACCGCGCCCGCGGGCGCCATCATCTCCATGAGCTCGCGCCGTCCGCCGTAGGCTGCCGCCGGCAGGCCGCCGCCGATCACCTTGCCTAACGTCGTCACGTCCGGCGTCACGCCGAACCGCTCGCGCGCGCCCCCGGGCGCGATGCGAAACCCCGTCATCACTTCGTCGAAGATGAGCAGCGCGCCCGTCTCGTCGGCGATGCGCCGCAGCGCCGGGAGAAACGCGGCGTCGGGCGCAATGAATCCGGCGTTGCCGACGACGGGCTCGACGATGATCGCCGCCAGCCGGTCCCCCGCCGAGCGCGCCACCCGACAGACCGCGTCGACATCGTTGAACGGCGCCACCAGCGTGAGCGCGGCCACCTCCTCCGGCACGCCCGGCGAATTCGGCAACCCGAGCGTCGCGACACCCGAACCGGCGCGCACGAGAAACGCATCGGCGTGGCCGTGGTAGCAGCCGTCGAACTTGAGAATTGCGTCGCGGCCGGTCGCGGCGCGCGCCAACCGAATGGCGCTCATCGTCGCCTCGGTGCCGCTCGACACGAACCGGAGCATCTCCACGTGCGGCATGCGGCGCGCGATCATCTCGGCGAGATCGGTCTCCGATTCGCACGGGATGCCGAAGCTCGTGCCGCGCGCCATCGCCGCCGACACGGCATCGAGCACGGCCGGTGCGGCGTGGCCTAACGCAAGCGGCCCCCACGACAACACGTAGTCGATGTATTCGGTGCCGTCCACGTCCCAGATCCGTGCGCCCTCGCCGCGCTCCACCACGAAGGGATCGCCGCCCACGCCGCCGAACGCGCGCACCGGCGAGCTCACGCCGCCCGGTGTCACGGCCCGCGCGCGCCGCATGATCGCCGCCGAGCGCGTCGTCACCGGCCGTAACTTCCCTGCGCGATGCCGGACAGCACGGGCAGGGCGCGCACCCGCGCCGCGGAAGCCCGAGCAGCCGGCATGGTCACGCGCTCGACGCGCGCGGCGAAATCGTCGTCGGTCTCCACCGATTCCACGACGCACTCGACGATCGCGCCGGGCGCCGCATCGCCCTCGAGATACGTGACGCCGTCGATGTCGTCGGCTT
>DASYXE010000507.1:0-1542 GCA_035935375.1 Gemmatimonadaceae bacterium
AGCACGGACATGATGGGATCCCCGGGGGTTGGACCGGCGCGAACGCGAGGGTGGGTCAGCGATCCGGCGCGAGCACCTCGTTCCACTCTCGAATCGTCCAGCGCGCGACGACGCCGTTGGCCACGAACGGATCGTCCCGTACGAACTGCTCGGCGGCGGCGCGCGTCGAGAACACCGCCATCGCGCCGCCCAACGGCTCATCGGTAAACGGTCCGATCAGCAAGAGACGGCCATCGTCGTGATAGGTATGCCAGAGCGCGCGATGCCCGCCGATGTTGGCCATTGCCTTGTCGCGATAGTCGGCGGTCCCTTCGTACGTGACGACGTACTTCATGAGCGACTCCCACGACTGCGGCGCCCATCCTGCGCCGTCGCGTCAGAAACGGACCTCAGACGAGCGACATGACTCGCACAAAAAGGCGGCGTGTGCGCGTTCGGCGCAAGACCGGCGGCAGGCGAATGTCGGTGCGAGATCGAGCAGCGACAACGTTTAGGCGAATGCCGCTCACCGTCAGCCCGTTCGACACCGGAAAGCACCGGCTTCGGAGGGGCGCGACACCGATGCCCCGCACAGCCGGCGCTGCGTGAGGCCAAGCGCCCCGACGTCGCATGGCAGACAATCGTACACGTGCCGCGGCGGAAGCGCGCGCCACGCCGCAGCCGACCCCGCGTTGGGCGTGGTGGATCGCAGTGCGCGCGTTCACGGCATGGAGAAGCTGTATGTGGCCGGGGCGTCGAGCTTGCCGACGGCAGGGTTCGCGAACCCGACGCTGACGATCGTCGCGCTCGCCTTGCGGCTGGCCAGGTATCTCCTCGACGAGGGCTGACGTCACTCGCGCAGCTGCGCGGTGTGTGTCGCGCGCTACTCCGCGCGCAGCGCAACGACAGGATCGATCCGCGCGGCTCGCCACGCCGGTACGGCGCTCGCGAGAACGCTCACGACCGTGAGCACGAACGCCACGACCGCGACCACCACCGGATCGTGCGGCGACGTCCCGTATAGCAGCGACGCGACGACCTTGCCTAACGCTAGCGACGCAGCCGCACCGAGTGCGATACCGGCTCCTGGTCGGCGGCGCAATCCGATCTGGCGTTGGGTTTCTGACGCTTCTGGTCGCCGCCGCGCACAGCGGCGAGTACGATCTGGGCCCGGGCTTCCCGCTGGAGCTGCGCTCGCAGTCGCCGATCGTGCTCGACGCCACGCGCACGGCGGACGCGGCGCGCCTGCCGTCGTCCGTGCAGCATCACGAGAACAAGAGCTGCTACACGCCCGGCACGCCGGGCACGCCGGACATCACCATTCCCGGAACGCCGGGCACGCCGCCGGTGGGCGACATGCCCGGAACGCCCGACACGCCCCCGACGGTGATCCCCGGTACACCGGGCACACCCGGCTACTGGCATCCGTGTCCGTGACGCGGCCCGTTCGTCAGGCAAGGCGCATGACGAGGCGCACGCCGGCGCTCACGTCAAGCGGGCCTAACCGAGCACGGTGAGGCGGCGCACCATCTCGTACTCGACCAGCGACGCGTCGTTCGGGTA
>DASYXE010000508.1:0-2774 GCA_035935375.1 Gemmatimonadaceae bacterium
TAGAGGGGAAAGCGCCTACCGCAGGGGAAGACAAAGCTGTCGTTCCCCAAAACAAAACGAGGCCTCCCTCGGCCAACGAAAAGCTCTTGTTAACACCATCACCGTCACTATTGCGATCTCGCGCCAGCCGTGCGCTTCCGCTGCTGACGAGCGATCCGTGGTCCGTTGTGCCCGTGCTTTGTCCGTTTCTAAAGGGCAAAGAGCCTCACACTGGGGCACGCCCACTGGCCTCTATAGAGCAAACCGCCACGTCGCGTGACCGTCCTCGCCGACGCGCGTCGCGCGAACGCGGAACACGCGCTCGATGAGCTCCGCCGAGATGTCCGACGCGCGCGACGTCTCGTACGCGAGCCGGCCAGCATCGAGCACGAACAACTGTTGGCCATATTGAAGCGCAACGTTGAGATCGTGGAGCACGGCGATCACTGTGCAATTGTGAGCGAGCAGGTCGCGCGCGACGTCGAGCAGGTGCAGTTGATAGTGTACGTCCAGGCTCGTCGTCGGTTCGTCCAGGAACAGGTACTTGTGCTCGTGCGAGTCGTCGAGATTCCAGATCTGCGCGAGTACGCGCGCCAACTGCACCTTTTGCTGCTCGCCGCCCGACAGCGTCGGATATGGTTGCAGCCGCTTGTCCGTCATGCCCACCAGCTCGAGCGATCGCGAGACGATGTCGCGGTCTCGAGCGGTGGGCGCGGATCCATAGTGCGGATAGCGCCCCATGAGCACCACCTCGTGCGCCGGCAGCGGGAACGCCAGCTCCACGTGCTGCGAGAGCACGGCCCGCGTGCGCGCGAGCTCGTCGGCGCGAAAGGAACCGATCGGGCGGTCGCCATAGCGCACGTGGCCGCTGGTGGGCTTGAGCAGCCCCGTCGCCATCCGGAGCAGTGTCGACTTGCCGGCTCCGTTAGGCCCGAGGATCACGTTGAACTTGGACGCCGCGAACCGCGCCGTCACATCGTCCAGTATGCGCGGGCCGCCGGCGCCGCCCACGCGGTACGTCACACCCGCCACCTCAACCATAAAAGCCCGCCCCCGCGCCGGGCTCGACGGTCGCACCGGTGCCGCGCTGCTGCCGCAGCAGGATCCAGAGAAAAATCGGCGCGCCGATCACCGCGGTAATGATCCCGATGGGCAGCTCGGCCGGCGGAATGATGATACGCGCCACGATGTCCACCAGCTCCATCAGCAACGCGCCCAACAGCGCCGATCCCGGCAGCAGGAACGTGTAGTCGCTCGACTTGAGGATCCGCAGCACGTGCGGCACGATGAGCCCAACGAACGCGATCACGCCGACCATGGCCGTGGCGACGGCGACCATGATCGTGTTCACGACCAGCAGCCGAAAAATCAACTTGCGCGAATCCACACCAAGGAAGGCCGCCTCGTCCTCGCCTAACATGAGCGCGTTGAGGGCCTTGCCGTAGCGCAGCGACCAGGCGAAGCACAGCACGAAGACCAGCCCGACCAACGATACGCCGCGCCAGTCCGCCGTCGTGAAGGTGCCGAGGTTCCAGAACGTAATGTTGCGGGCCTGCGGGTCGCGCGCCACGTAGGACAGAAATCCGGTTCCGGCGGCGCACACCGCGTTCACGGCGATTCCCGCCAGCAGCAGCGTGAACACGTTCACCTTGCCGAACGATGTCGACAGCCGGTACACGAGCATGGTCGCCGCGAATGCGCCAATGAAGGCGAGCACCGGCACGGCGATCGATCCCAGTGGGGCCGTGAACGACAGCGCCGTGCTGCTGCCGAACACGAACACCAGCGCCGCGCCTAACGCAGCACCGGCCGACGTACCGGCCAGGCCGGGCTCCACGATCGGGTTCCGGAACAGGCCCTGCATCAGCGTCCCCGATACGCCTAACACGGCGCCGGTGAGACCGGCCAGCAGCACCCGCGGCAGCCTGAGGTCGAGGAACACGTTCCGGCTCAGCGCGTCCGCGCTCGTCGCCGGCAACCATCCCAGCGCCACGCCGAGATGCCGCACCATCTCGGCGGGTGTGAACGAGAACGCACCGATCCCGGCGGATGCGACGAGCAGAACGACGAGCAGCGCGGCGAGCAGCAGGTACGTTTGACGATACGAAAGGCGCGTCACGATCTCACGACTGCTGAAACATCGCGCGAAGCTTCCGCACCGTTGCCGGCGTGCGCGGCCCGAAATACAGGAGCTCGGTTTCCGTGATGCGGTAAATGCGCAGTGCTTTCCCCGCCGGAGTCAGCGAGATGCCCGGCATCGTCGCGAATGCTTTGGCGCTCCCGTACCGGTCGAATCCGAGATCCGTCGCTACGATGATGTCGGGGGCGATGCGCGCAATGAGCTCGGGCGTCAATCGCTCCATGCCGCCCACCGAATCCACGGCGTTCACGCCACCCGCCCAACGAATCATGTCGTCCGTCGGACCGCCGCCCTTGACCGCCAGATAATTGTTCGCGATCTGGCCGAAGTGGATGATCAGCACGCGCGGCCTCGGCTTCCCGATATAGTGCGCCGTGTCTGTCCACACGTCCTGCATCCCGGCCTTCCACTGCACGAGTACGCTGTCGGCGGCCTGGCGCCGGCCGAACTTGTCGCCTAACCGGATCAACAGTTGCTGCGCGCTGTCGAGCGTGTTGCCCGGTAGCATGATGTCGATCGGAATGCCCACCTGCTTCACCTGATCGAGCACCGCGCTCGGCCCGACGTTGCCGTCGGTGAGGAACAAGGTCGGCTTCATCGAGATGATGCCTTCCGCGCTCAACGCGCGATGATAGCCGACCGTGGGCAGCGTCGT
>DASYXE010000509.1:0-1646 GCA_035935375.1 Gemmatimonadaceae bacterium
GTCTGGCTCCGGACCATTGTCAATCGCCCGCTCGCCTTCGGACCAGCGCTCAACACCCCGACGATCTCGGCGGCCGCGACCACGCCGTACTACAGGCCGAAGGTCGCGCTCGCGTCGCAGACCCAATACAACAAGGCGATCAGTGTGAACTTTTCGCAGAGCTCGGTCGCTCGCACTGCGTCCGTTTTCGCCACCGCCTCATTTTTCGGCGCGGTACCGACAACCTGGAATATCTCGCTTCCCGATCTGCATGCGGTTTCGGGCTTCCTCACGACGTGGGCGCCAATGAACGGCAAGGCCACCAATTGGACCGTGCAGGGAGATGGCGGCACACTGCCATTCTTCAGTGTCAGCCCGACGGACGGGAGCACGTTCCTCGACGCTACGCGCACCGGGTCGCTCACATCGCCGTGATTCGGTGAGCAGACGCCCGCCTCCCGGGTCGCCGGGAAGCGGGCGTCGCCGTGCCGCATCGCCGCCGGTACATTACCGGCAGCGATGCGCGAATCCCACGGCGTGTGTCCCGTTAGGCTACTGTCCGCGAGCCATCACCAGAGCGAGTTCCACGCCTCGCGCACCGTGATGTTCCGCAGGTACGTCAGCTCCTCGGGGGCGAAGGGCGCCGGCACGAGACCGAACGTGGTCCACACGCGCATGTCAGCTACCGTGTTGTCCACCGCCAGCAGCTCGAGCAGGCTCGTCGTGACCGGGGGATGCGGCAGCACGCGCTGCGCGGCGGCGATCACCGGGTGAAGCACCACCACCGGCACCGGGATCAACACGCGCTGCGCGTGCATCGCGAGCAGCACCCGCTCGATCATCTGCCGGAGCGTCAGCGCCGCCGGCCCGCCCACCGGATAGGTCTGCCTAACGCTATCCGCGCGCTCGAGCGACAGGGCGATCACCCGCGCCACGTCGTCCACCGCCACCGGCTGGAATTTCGAGGTGCCCCCGCCCGGCACGGGATACACGAGCGGCGAGAGGCGCACCAGGCGGGCGAGCACGGTCACGAATTCGTCCTCGGGTCCCACGATCACCGACGGACGCAGCACCGTCCAATCGAGATCGCTCGCCACCACGGCGTCTTGCGCCGCGCCTTTGCTGCGCAAGAACCGGTATGGCGACGCACTCGACGACCCATTCTGCGACACGTGCACGAAGCGCCGCACACCCGCGGTGCGCGCCGCATCGAGCAGCGCGATCGTCGCGGCGGCGTTCACGTCCTCGTACGACTCGTCGCGTTTCTCGATCGCGATGGCGGCGAGGTGCACCACGGCATCCACGCCGCGCACCGACTCGCGCACCGTGTCCGAGCTGCGAAGATCGCCCAACACGATCTGCACGGGGATTCCCGCCAACCGGCGCTCGGCTTTCGTCGGGCTCCGCACCAACGCGCGCACCGCCCATCCGCGGCGCGCGAGCTCGCGGCACGTGTGCGAGCCGACCAGCCCCGCCGCTCCGGTCACGAGCACCACGCCCCTGCCCGCCAGTACGGCGGGCGCCGGCTCGGGTGCCGGCTGCGCCGCTGGGCTTCCGGTCGTCGCCAGGGGCATCTCTTCCATCGGCCCACCTCCCTCGAATCGTGACCAGCGTTCGGCTCGCGATCTTCGTGGTGACGTACGTCCTCATCGCTGCACAGCAAGTCC
>DASYXE010000510.1:0-1505 GCA_035935375.1 Gemmatimonadaceae bacterium
GCGTGCGCGTGAATTCCGCCGGTTGGTTGTCGGCCAGCTGCTGGAGCGACGAGTAGAAGTACGTCCCGAATTCGTTGGTCGTGACGTCCTGGTCGTAGCGCGTGCGATCGTAGTAGAGCCCCGCCTTGATCCGGTGCGTGCCGCTGCCCGGCAGCCACGACAATTCTTCGGTCGACTCGAAGCTCGTGTTGTTGGTGCGCTGCGGGAGCCCGTTGCTGCCGCCGAACGCGAGCGCAGAGATGCCGTTCAGGCTGTCGGCCAGCTGGGACGCCACCTGCACGCGGCCATCGGGGAGATCCATGAACGGATCGGCGGACCGATGATCCCGCGACCAATACGCGCGCAGCTCGTTGATGAAGCTCCCACCGAAGTACGAGGTGAGCACGGCCATGAGGCCGCCGCCCGTCTCGTCGGAGGTGCCGCCCGTTTGCGGCAGCGCGAACTGGCTCACGCGCGTCGGGTTCTGCGTGATGTCGCGCCAGTCGCCGCGCAGCATGAGCGTCTGGTTGTCGGAAATCAACCAGTCCGCGCGCACCAGGCCTAACGTATTGTCCGCGCTGCGCTCGGGAGGAATGTCGGGCAGGTCGGGCCGTACACCGGCCGCGCCGACGAGCGACAGGAACCGGCTCAGCGAATCGCCGTTCACGCCTAACCGCTGGAGCACCCCGGGATTCACGTTGAGCAGCGACGGCAGCTCGTTGTCGCGCCAGCGCCCCTGCACCGCCCCGAAGATGAACAGCTTGTCCTTCACGATCGGGCCGCCCATTCCCCCGCCCAACTGGTTCTGTGTGTACGCCGCGGACAGCGACGAGTCGCCGGCGCCCCACGCCAGCGATTGGTCGCGCAGCGCGTACGTGAAGGAACCCTCGGGCACGTTGGTGCCGCCGCGCGTGGTGGATGCGACGAGACCGCCGCTAAACTCTCCGCGCGCGACATCGTAGGTGCTGGTGATGACCTGCGTGGAACGCACCGCGTCCTGCGGGACCGCGCCATTGCCGGACCCAAAGCTGAGCCCGTCGAGCGTCAACGAATTGGCGGTGGGGCGAAGGCCCGCGACCGAGAACGCCGCGTCCGTCGAATCCGTGGCATCGAGGCCGACGACGCCCGGTGCCAGAGTGGCCAACGCGTTGAGGTCGCTGGCGTCCACCGGCAAACGCGCCGCCATCTCGGATGAGATGTCGCGCTCTGTCGAGCCGGGCGTCCGTTGATTCCCGCGGCCCGCGTTGCGGCGAGCGTTGACCGTCACGGTGGCGAGGCGCTGGGCGGTCGGGGACATCTGCACGTCGGTCACGAGCCGGTCTTCATCGGCCTGGCGCGCCACCTGTGCTATTGACGGAGCCATGCCGATGAACCGCACCGTGACGCGATACTGCCCGCCGCCATCGGGGAAGACGATGGTATATCGTCCTTTTTCGTTCGTGTGCGTGTGTCGCGAGATCTCGGTCTCGAGCGACATGGCCTCGACATCCGCGCCCTCGATGGGATGGCCGGTCGGATCGGTGACG
>DASYXE010000511.1:0-2305 GCA_035935375.1 Gemmatimonadaceae bacterium
CGGCCACGACCAGCCGTCCGCCCGGTCCCGCGGTGAGCGCCTAGGGCGAACTCTATTCGCGCGTGCGGAAGTTCAGGGCAGAAGCTGAGTGGCTCCGACATTTGAGAGCGGACAAAGCACGGACACAAACGAACTGAGTCGTCGGACGGGCCGGACGCATCTGCCGGACGGCAGAGCGGCTGTTGTGGTGTGAAACAAAACAACAAAACCGCGCCGCGTGTCCAACACTCGACTTGGGAATAACGCGATCCGTTTGTGTCAGACCGTGTCCGTTCTCAGCTATGCTCCCGGCCCTGCCCCGAGATCGATGAGACCGATCCGCCCTGTCCCGCTGAGCGCGAGCCAGAGCCGGCCGCGCCGTGTGTCGACCGCCATGTTGCGGATGATCGCGCCCTTGGTCGGGATGTCGACCACTTCGTCGACCTTGTCGGTCGTGGGATCGAACACGATCACGCGGCTCGTGCCGGCCTCGTCGTACCAGATGCGGCCGTCGGGCGCGAGCGCGATGCCGTAGGGGCCGGCTTCGTTCCCGCCCGGCGAGGCGAATTCGCGCACCTGGCCCGTCGCCGGATCGAGCTCGCCTAACTTGTGCCGCGCGTAGTCGGTGAACCACACGTGGCCCCGGGCGTCGACGATCAGCCGGCGCGGGCGCGCCTTGTCGTCGGGCACGTGGAATTCGCGCAGGGCGCCGCTGGCCGGATCGATGCGCGCGACCACGTTGGTGCCGAAGAGCGCCATCCAGAGACCGCCATCGTGTCCAGCGACCAATCCGTACGGCAGCGCATTCGCGATCTTCAATGGGAACAATCGCACGCGGCCGGTGGCGGGATCGAGCTCGCCGTACAGGTTCGCGCCTTGCGCGGTGAACCAGATCTTGCCGTCGTGAACCAGCGGCGTGTGCGGATCGCGCGCCTCGGAGGGCAGCGCGTACTCGCGAATCTGCCCGCTCGCCGGATCGAGCCTGCCTAACTTGCCGGCCGCGTTCGCCGTGTACCATACGCCGCCGTCGGGTGCGACGATGATGCCGTGCGGTCCCGAGTGCGGCGTCGGCGTCGGATAATCCGTGATCGTTCCCGTCGCTGGGTCGAGGCGCCCGATGAAGCTGTTGGACATGTCCGTGTACCACACGATGCCGTCGGCGCCGACCGCCGGGTCGTGCGGGAATGCGTTAGGCCGAGGGATGGCGTACTCGACGATGTGGTGCGGGGGAGGAGTGATGGGGCGCGCGGCGGCCGACACAGCCGCGAGCGAGGAAGCCGCGACGATCTGCGAAGCGATCCGAAGGGTGCGGCGCATCGGAGTGCCTCCACGGTGAGAGCGAAGGGAATGCTTAGTGTAACGGTCCTGTGTCACACGTCAAAGTTTCGCGCACCGCTTGCCTTTCCGCCCGGGCCTTGTGAGCATGAGGGTTCACGGTCATTCGCAGGAGGGACACATGGCCAAAGCGAAGAACGCCATACCGGCCGGGTATCACACCGTCACGCCCCACCTCACCATGGCGAACGCCAACCGGGCGATCGACTGGTACAAGGAAGCACTGGGCGCCAAGGAGGTGTCGCGCTTTCTGGGACCCGACGGCAAGGTGATGCACGCGCAGATCACGATTGGCGATTCACCCATCATGCTCAACGATGACATGATGGGCGGCAACACGCCCAAGGATCACAACGGCTCCCCGGTCTCGATCTGGTTGTACGTGGACGACTGCGACGCGCTGTACAATCGTGCGCTCAAGGCCGGCGCCAAGGTTGCGCCGGGCGGGATGGGAGAGATGGCGGATCAATTCTGGGGCGATCGGTGCGGCGTGGTCGTGGACCCCGAGGGGTACTGGTGGACGATTGCGACGCACAAGGAAGATCTGACGGCCGACGAGATGAAGACGCGCGGCGACGAGTTCATGCGCCAGTTCGCGGGGGCGCACTGAGCCGTGATGCGATGACGCGATGAATGTCGCGCGGGCGACGAAGGCCACTGTCGAGTCTGACAGTGGCCTTCTTGTTTTCCGGTAACGCGGCGGGTCGTAAAGTGGCCATAGAGATGACGCCGAGCCACCCCTTGACGCCGTTCGCTCGCGGCGTACCGTAATTAACCTGATAATCCACATTCATCAGGTTAACTCCTTTCTTTGCAGGGCGGCCCATGGCACTGCCGGGTTGGCTCGAAACAACCATGGCGCTGGCAACGTTGTCGGCCGGCTTCGGCGCCTTGCCGACGCATGCCCAACGACCCACGGACGCACCCACGAGCGTCGCTGGCATTCGGATCACGCTCGGCCACGCCATGGTTCCGCTCGACGGACCGTGGC
>DASYXE010000512.1:0-6409 GCA_035935375.1 Gemmatimonadaceae bacterium
TTCATAATTAAGATGCATAGTCGCAACGGGTTGGGTATTTAGAGATAAAGTGCAACCTCAATGTTGATTACTGGTTATCTTCGGCGTACGTTCGGGTCTTGCTAACCTATCGATTTTGGCTCTCGCTGTCAACGCACCCGCCTCTTGCGCGCGCGGCAAACACCCGACCGCAGAGGGAATCCTTGCGGCTCGGCCAGCATAGCACGGGATAGGCCCGAACGCCGTAGCATAGCCTTGCATGCCGGACTAGTTTGTTGCGCCATGACCGACGTCGTCGCGCTGGCCGCCGAGCTCCTGGCCATTGAATCCGCATCGGGCGACGAGGGGCGCGCGGTCGATTTCATCGCCCGGTGGCTCGTTGCGCGAGGCTGGAACGTGACCGTTCAGGAGGTCACGAAGGGTCGTGGAAACGTTTGGGCATCGCGCGCCGGCGGCGGCGTAACCCTCTCCACCCACCTCGATACCGTCCCGCCATTCGTCCGGCCGACCCTCGAGGGCGACCACCTGCACGGCCGCGGCGCGTGCGACGCGAAGGGCATCGCCGCCGCCATGCTCGTGGCAGCGGATCAACTCGCGAACCAGGACGAGCAGCGTGTCGACCTGCTCTTCGTGGTCGGCGAAGAGCGTGGTTCGGATGGCGCACGTGCGGCCAATCATCTGGCCGCCACGAGCCGGTTTCTCGTCAATGGAGAACCGACCGAGAGCACGTTGGCATCGGGCGCAAAGGGGTCGCTCCGCGTTTACCTGAGGACGTCGGGTATCCCTGCACACTCGGCGTACCCGGAGCTCGGCCGATCCGCCATCGAGCCGATGCTCGAGTTGCTCCCAACGCTGCGCAAGCTCGATTTGCCGCGCGATCCGGTCCTCGGCGACACCACGGTGAACATCGGCACGCTGCGAGGCGGCACCGAGGCGAACATCATTCCCGACCGCGCGGACTGCGAGCTCATGTTTCGTCTCGTCGGCGATGTCGAGCCGATCAAGCGCATGGTGGAACGGTGGGCCGACGGGCGTGCGGAGATCGAGTACGGCTCCCACATTCCGGCGATGCGCTTCCATACGATCCCCGGCTTTCGCTCGGCGCCGGTGGCGTTCACGACGGACATTCCGCTCCTCTCGCGGTGGGGCACGCCGCTGCTCTTCGGGCCCGGGTCGATCCACGTGGCCCACACGCCGCGCGAGTTCATCGACGTCCGCGAGCTGCGCGCGGCGGTCGAGTCGTACGTGCGCATCGTGCGCGCGCTCCTCGCGTGACGACCGGCGCGCCGGCCGCCCCGCCCCGGCGGCGGATCCCGGTCGCCGTGTTAGGCGCGACCGGCGCCGTTGGGCAGACCTTCGTGCGGCTGCTCGACGGGCATCCGTGGTTCGAGCTCGCCGCGGTCGCGGCCTCGGAGCGGTCGGCCGGCAAACCGTACGGCGAGGCGGCGCATTGGTTAGGCAGCGAGATGCCGGCGCGCGTCGCCGCGCTGCCGGTGGTGCCGTGCGATCCCGCGTGCATCGACGCGCCGCTCGTCTTTTCGGCCCTGGATGCCGCGGCCGCCGCCCAAGTCGAGGCGGCGTTCGCGCGCGCCGGCCGCTTGGTGCTCAGCAACGCGCGCACCTACCGCCTCGAGCCGGATGTCCCGCTGCTCATCCCCGAGGTGAATCCCGACCACCTCGCGCTGCTCGATCGCCAGCGCGAACGCCGCGGGTGGACGGGCGCAATCATCACGAACTCGAACTGCTCGACCATGGTGGCGGCGCTCGCGCTCGCGCCGCTGCACCAGGCGTTCGGGGTCGCGACGGTCTTCGTCACCACGCTGCAGGCGGTGTCGGGCGCCGGATATCCGGGCGTGCCGTCGCTCGACATCCTCGGCAACGTGATCCCGTACATCGGCGGCGGGGAAGAAGAAAAGATCGAAACGGAGACGCGCAAGCTGCTCGGATCGTTAGGCGGCGACGGAGTCGTCCCCGCGCCGATGGCCGTGAGCGCGCAGGTCACGCGCGTGCCGGTGGAGCACGGACACACCCTGTGCCTGGCCGTCGGACTCGCCCGGTCGGCCGACGCCGATGCCGCCGTCGCCGTCTACGAGGGGTGGCGCGGCGCCGTCGAGTCGCTCCGGCTGCCATCGGCGCCCGTTCCGCCGATTGTCGTGACGCGCGACGCGGACCGCCCGCAGCCACGGCGCGACGCCGACGCCGGCGGCGGCATGCGCATCACCATTGGACGCGTGCGCCGCGACCCGATCCTCGACCTGCGGCTCGTTGCGTTAGGCCACAACACGATTCGCGGCGCCGCGGGCGCGTCGGTGCTCAACGCCGAGCTCCTCGTCGCGCGCGGACTGCTCGGCGCGTGATCGTCGTCAAATTCGGCGGCACGTCGGTCGCCGACGCGGCGGCGATCGCGCGCGCCGCGGCCATCACGCGAAGCCGCACGCCGCGCCGTCCCGTGATCGTGGTCTCGGCGCTGGCGCGCGCGACCAACGAGCTGCTCGCGGCGGCCGAGCAGGCGGCGCAGGGGCAGCTGATCGTCGCGCTCCGCGGCATCGAAGGGCTTCGCGACCGGCACCTGTCCGAAGCACACGCACTGTTAGGCGAAGGCGGCGACGCCGACGACGTGCGCGCCGAGCTGAGCGCCATGTGCGACGAGCTGGCCAGCCTCTCGGAAGCGCTGTCCGTGTTGGGCCACCTCACGCCCCGCAGCCTCGACGCCATCGCGGCGTACGGCGAGCTGCTCTCGGCCGCGCTCGTCCACGCCGCCTTTCGGCGCTACGACCTCCCGGTCGACCTCGTCGATGCCCGCGACGTCATGGTCACCGACGAGTTGTACACGCGGGCCGTGCCCGACCTGGACGCGATCACCGAGCGCGCGCGCCGCGTGATCGCGCCCATGCTCGCGCAGGGTCGCGTCCCGGTGGTGGGCGGCTTCATCGGCCGCTCGCCGGCGGGCGTCACCACCACCATCGGCCGCGGCGGCGGCGACTTCAGCGCCGCGCTCCTCGGCGCCGCGTTAGGCGCCGACGCCATCGAGATCTGGACCGACGTCGACGGCATGCTCACCGCCGACCCGCGCGTCGTCTCCGGCGCGCGCCTCATCGAAGAAATCCGATTCGACGAAGCCGCCGAGCTCGCCACCTTCGGCGCCAAGGTCCTGCACCCGAGCACCATCGCGCCCGCCGTGCAGCGCGGGATTCCGGTGTTCATCTTCAATTCGCGCCGCCCGGAGGGGCGGGGCACGCGGATCACCGCCGATGCACCGCGCCGCGCCGTCAGTGCGATCGCCGGCAAAGGAAACGTGACGGTGATCAAGGTGAGCTCCTCCCGGATGTTGCTCGCGCCCGGATTTTTGCGCACGCTGTTCGAGGTGTTCGAGCGCCACCACACATCGGTGGACGTCGTGGCCACGTCGGAGGTCTCGGTGTCGGTGACGGTGGACGATCCGTCGCGCCTCGATGCGCTGCTGGTGGACCTTCGTGCGTTAGGCGACGTGTCCATCGAACGGCAGCGTGCGGTCGTGGCGATGGTCGGCGCCGGACTGGGCGGGGACAGCGCCACCATGGCCCGGGCCCTGGGTGCCCTGCACGGGATGCGCGTCCACATGATTTCGCTGAGCGCCACCGAGATCAACCTCACCATCATCATCGACGGCGATCGGTTAGGCGATGCCATGCGCGCCCTCCACGCCGAGTTCTTCGACCGCCCGGAGGCCGCGTGAGCGCGCCGCGCCTGGCGATCATCGGACACGGCAAGATGGGACGTGCCGTCGAACACCTCGCCGCCGATCGCGGCTGGTCGGTGACCGCGGTGATCGGCGCGGCCGCCAACCATGACGGCGTGGGCATCACCCGCGACTCGCTCGGCGGCGCCGACGTCGCCGTCGAATTCACCGCGGGCGGCGCCGTACCCGCCAACGTGCGCGCCTGCGTGCGCGCCGGTTGCCCCGTCGTGAGCGGCACCACGGGCTGGGATGCCGAGCGCGCTCGCGTCGAAGAAGACGTGCTCGCCGGTGCGGGCGCCTTGCTCTGGTCGCCCAACTTTTCGATCGGCGTCAACCTCTTTTGGCAGGTGGCCGAGCTTGCCGCGCAGCTGGCCGGCCGCGCCAAATCGTTCGACGCGCACATCGTCGAAACCCACCACGCGGCGAAGCGCGATGCGCCATCGGGGACCGCGCTCGCGCTGCAGCGACTCGCCACCGCGGCCTTCGGAGGCGACATTCCAGTGAGCAGCGTACGCGTCGGTGCCGTGCCGGGCACTCACGAGCTCGTGCTCGACGCGGCATTCGAGCAAATCCGCGTCGTGCACGAAGCGCGCGACCGGCGCGTGTTCGCCGAAGGTGCGCTCGCCGCCGCGCGGTGGCTCGTCGGCCGGCGCGGGGTGTACACGATGCGCGATTTTCTTCTGGCCGAGGTACCTCGAGCATGATGCCCACGACGCGATTCTTCGGCTGCGGCACCGCGCTCGCCACTCCGTTCGCACCAGACGGCTCGATCGACGAGCGCGCCTTACGATCGCTCGTCTCGTGGCAGATCGCCGACGGCATCCACTTTCTCGTGCCGTGCGGATCCACGGGCGAAGCGGCCACGATGACGGTGGCCGAGCATCGGCGGGTGGTGGAGATCGTGGTGGACGAGACGCGCGGCCGTGTGCCGGTCGTGGCGGGCGCCGGGTCTAACGACACGCACAAAGCCATCGCGCTCTCCAAGGAAATGTGTGCCGCGGGCGCGACGCACCTCCTGCACGTGAGCCCGATGTACAACAAGCCACCGCAACGCGGTATCGTCGCGCACTTCCGCGCCATCACCGACGCCGTGGACCTGCCCGTGATCGTTTACAACGTCCCGGGTCGCACCGGCAGCAACATCGAAGCGCGCACCACGCTCGCGCTGGCCGAGCTGCGGTCGATCATCGCGGTCAAGGAGGCGTCGGGGAATCTCGGTCAGATCATGGACATCATCCGCGATCGCCCCGAGCGCTTCTCGGTGCTCTCGGGCGACGACTCGCTCACGCTCGCGGTGATGGCGGCCGGCGGAGACGGGATCATTTCCGTGGTGTCGAACGCGACCCCCGGACCCATGGCGCGTCTGGTGGAGTGCTGCCGCGCCGGTGACTTCGACGGAGCGCGCGCGCTGCACGAGCGCCTCACGCCGTGGATGCGGGCGGCGTTCATCGAGTCCAATCCCATCCCGGTCAAAGCGGCGCTGGCGATGCTCGGCCGTGCGGCCAACGTGCTCCGGCTTCCGTTAGTCCCGCTGCGCGACGAGCTGGCGGGCGAGGTGCGCGCCGCGCTCGTGGCGGCAGGGGCCATGGCGTGAGCTACGCGATGCCGTTCCTCGATCTGGCGGTCGTCCAGCGCCGGATCGGCGAGTTCATGGACACGCCGGCCGCCGAGATGCCGGTGGACGACGTGGAACACACGGTCACGGCGCTGCTCGGCGCGCTCGAGCGGGGCGAAGTGCGGGCCGCCGAGCGCGATGCGCACGGCACCTGGCGCGCGGTGCCGTGGGTGAAGCAGGGCATCCTGCTCGGATTCCGGATCGGACACATCGCAGACATGTCGTTAGGCGGCAAGTCGTCGTTCCGGTTTTTCGACAAGCACCTGTTCCCCGCGCAGGCGATTCAGCAATCGCAGGGCGTGCGGATCGTGCCCGGGGGCTCGACCGTTCGGCGGGGCGCCTTCCTGTCCAAGGGCGTGGTGTGCATGCCGCCCATGTTCGTGAACGTGGGCGCCTGGGTGGGCCCGCATACCATGATCGACTCGCACGCCCTGGTTGGCTCGTGCGCGCAGATCGGCGCGCGCGTCCACCTGAGCGCCGCCGCACAGGTCGGTGGCGTGCTCGAGCCGGTACACGCGGCGCCGGTGATCATCGAGGACGATGTGTTCGTCGGCGGCAACTCCGGCGTCTACGAGGGCACCGTCGTGCGCGAGGGCGCCGTGCTCGCGGCGGGCGTGATCCTCACGCGCGGCGTGCCGGTGTTCGACGCCGTGCGCGAGACCACGTATCGGTCGCACGGAGACGTGCCGCTCGAGATTCCGGCCGGCGCGGTCGTCGTACCGGGCACGCGGCCGCTGACGGCGGAGTGGGCGCGCACCCACGGGCTCGCGGTGCAGACGCCGGTGATCGTGAAATACCGCGACGCCGGCACCAACGCGTCCACGGCGCTCGAGCAGTGGCTGCGATGACGTCGTCGATGCCGGCCAGGCGGCCCGTCGCGATCGTCGGACTCGGTTGCATTGGGGGCTCCCTCGCGCGCGCGCTCGTCGCGCAGGGCGTCGAGGTCCGCGCGTGGAGCACGTCGACCAGCGACCGCGAGCTCGCGGCTGCCGCGGGCATCGGCGTGGCGAGCGGCGCCGCGCCCTTCGCGGCGCTGTGCGACGGCGCCACCTCGGTGGTGCTCGCGGTGCCGTTCGCGCGCATCGGCGAGGTCGCGC
>DASYXE010000513.1:0-9436 GCA_035935375.1 Gemmatimonadaceae bacterium
TCGGGCACGCGTTTCTGGCCGCTCAGCACGCCCGAACGACCGAAGCAGCTCCTTCCGTTGGCCACGAGCGAACCGCTACTCGTGGATTCGATCCGCCGGTTAGGCCCGCTCGTTCCCGTCGAGCGCACGCTCATCATCACGTCGGCGGCGCTGGCCCATGCCATCCACGGCGTGGTGCCCGATCTGCCCCGTGAGAACATCGTGGGTGAGACGCGCGCCGCCGGCACCGGCCCTGCCCTGGCCTGGGCCGCGGCCGAGATCGCGCGCCGCGATGCCGACGACCCCGTGATGATCTGCGTGCACGCGGACTGGGCGATCCGCAACGCGGACGGGTTTCGCGAAACGCTGTCGCGCGCGGCGGCCGTCGCCGAGCGGCACGGTGCGTTAGTCACGGTGGGCATCGTGCCCGAGCGTCCGGATCCCGGCTTCGGCTACATCCAGCCGGGGGAGCACGTGACGGGCGCGCGCCGCGTGGCGCGGTTCGCCGAGAAACCGGATCGTGCGACGGCCGAGCGCATGATGGCCGAGGGATTTCTCTGGAACTCCGGCATCTTCGTGTGGCGTGCGCACGATTTTCTTCGTGAGATCGACGCGCACACGCCGGAAATCGCGTCCGCGTTGCGGCACGCCTCGGGCGGCGACATGGCGGGGTTCTACGCCGCTGTCACGCCCGTGACCGTGGACGAAGGCGTGCTCGAGCGCAGCACGAACGTGCTCGTGATTCCCGGCGAATTCGGCTGGGACGACGTCGGCACCTGGGCGGCGCTCCGGCGCGTGCACGCGCGCGACGCGTCGGGCAACGCCGTGAGCGGCGACGTGCACGTGGTGCGTGCGCGCGACTGCGTGGCCTACGCGGAAGACCAGACGGTGGTGCTGTATGGGGTGGCGGACCTGGTGGTGGTGGCGCGCGACGGACTCACGGTCGTGACGACCACGGACGGCGCCGCCGATCTCAAGTCGCTCATCGAAGCGCTGCCGGCGCACGTCCGGGACCGCCGATGACGGCGTTCTACCTGTACGACGACGCGCGGGCGCGCACGTTCGCCCCGTTCGCGCTCACTCGTCCGTTAGGCGAGATGCGCGCCGGGGCCGAGCTCATCCGGCGGCGGTGGGAGATGGCGTTCGGTGCCCGCGCCGCCGGCGCCGTGACCGCGCCGCACCTCGAGTGCTTCGACGAGCCCGACGCGCCGCCGCCCGCCACCGGCCTCTTGCCGGCGCAGGCGATACTCGTCAACAGCCGCTGCGTGGTTCCGTTAGGCTGGAAGGCCCGCGCCGGCGACGTCTGGACGTGCGCCGGCGAGATCGCCGCCGTGCGCCTGGCCCGCGACACGCCCGTGTCCGAGCTCGCGCACGGCGAGGCGCCGCTGCAATCGTTAGGCACCGCCGGCTCGCGCGTCGAGGCCATCGCCGGCCGGTGGCTGACCGCCGTGTGGAGCTTCATCGCCGACCTCCTCGCCCAGCTGCGCGAGGACATCGCCGTGCTGGGCCCGCTCGCCCCGACCACCGTGCCCCAGGGCGCCATCGTCATCGGCGCACACCCGATTTACGTCGAGCCCGACGCCGTGATCGAGCCGGGCGTGTGCCTCGACGTGACCGCCGGCCCCGTCCTCGTCCGCCACGGCGCGACGGTGCGCGCGTTCACGCGCCTCGTCGGACCGTGCGTGGTGGGCGCCGGCGCGACGGTGCTCGGCGATCGCGTCAACGGCTGTGCCATCGGCGACGGTGCCGTGGTCCGCGGTGAGCTCAGCGAAACGATCATCCTCGGCCAGGCCAACAAGTCGCACGACGGATTCGTCGGCCACTCGTACGTGGGCCGGTGGGTGAACCTCGGCGCGGGCACGATCACGAGCAACCTCAAGAACACGTACGGCACCGTCCAGATGTGGACGCCTGACGGAATACAGGATACCGGCTTGCTCAAGCTGGGCAGCATGTTCGGCGACCATGTGAAGACGGGCATCGGCGTCCGCCTCACCACCGGCAGCGTCGTCGGCGCGGGCAGCAACGTGTACGGGAGCCGGATGCCGCCCAAGCTCGTGCCGCCCTTCTCGTGGGGCGAGGGCGATGCGTTAGGCAGCTACCGGCTGGACAAGTTCCTCGAGACCGCCGAGCGCGCGATGGCGCGCCGGAACGTCGCGTTGAGCGAGCGCGCGCGGCGCCAACTCTCCCACGCGCACGCGCTCGCCGCGGGCGCCGCCGTATGAGAGCGTGGGCGCTGGGCACCGGCAGCTCGGGCAATGCGCTCGTCCTCGAGGCAGGCGATGGACGCGTCCTCGTCGACGCCGGATTCCCGCCGCGCGAGATGGCGCGCCGCCTCCGCGCGCTCGACGTCGCGCCGGAATCCATCGAGGCGGTCGTCGTCACGCACGAACACCACGATCACGCGCGCGGCGCGGTCTCGTGCGCGACCAAATGGCACTGGCAGACCTACGCGACCGGCGGAACCTGGCGATCGCTGCGCCCGCGGGGGCGTGCCGGCACGGCCTTCGTGAGCGGCGCCACGCTCGACCTGCGCACCATGTCCATCCGCACCGTGCGCGTGGCACACGACGCCGCCGAGCCGGTCGCGCTGGTGGCCACGGCGCGTGACACCGGCGAGCGCGTGGGCGTGGTGTACGACGTGGGCCACGCGACGCGATCGTTAGTCGGGGCGCTCTCGGGGCTCGATGCGCTGGTCCTCGAGTCGAACCACGACGAAGGGTGGCTCCGCGCGGGACCGTATCCGCCGAGCGTGTGCGAGCGCATCGCCGGTCCGTTCGGACATCTCAGCAATCGCGCGGCCGGCGCGTTGGCGGCGGCCTGCGCCCATCGCGGTCTCACCAGCGTGGTATTGGCGCACCTGAGCCAGCGCTGCAACAGCCCCGAGCTCGCGCACGCGGCCATGCGCGCCGTGTTGGCTCGGACGTCGTTCCGCGGGCAAATCCGCGTCTCACAACAGGATCACCCCATCGCGATCCCGTTGGGCGACGAGCGGCCTCGACAGATGTCGTTCAATTGGTGATCTGGACGCTGACCCCGGCGGATCGTACATTGGCGATACGAGGAGCCGCCGGCCCGGGGTTTGGAAGAGAGACGTCACGCGCAAGGAGGAAGTCGTTCGCGTGCGCTCATACCACCGGGACCGGCGGCTCTTTGCGCGTCGGCGCATCGTACCTGCCGCTCTTCTCAATTAGTACGCGCTTCCCTGGAAAGGGTTGCTCATCGTTACAGACGTTGACAAACCTCGCACGTCACGGCGACAACGCGCCGTCGAAGAGCACGGCGTAGGCGCGGACGCGATCGAGGTAGTCGGCGGCCTCCACGCCGGCGGGGCCGAGCTCCGGCAAGTGCGACGTCCACCGCGCGCCGTAGCGCGCGACGAGATCGTGCACCACGAGATAGCCGCGGTTGTAGCTCACGATCACGAGGTCGGCGAGCTGGTCGTCGTCGAGCGGTCGGCCGGCGTTGATCGCCGCGCGCGCGAAGGTGCCGTAGCCGCCGGGCCAGATATTGGTCGTCCACTTGTTCTCGAGCAGCCGCACCCAGAGCACGGCGGCGCGCGCGCCTAACGCAGGGTCGAACAGGTATTCCGACCGCGAGGTGAGCGCGCCGGCGGCGAGGAGCGCATCGATCCGGGCGGCGGAGGCGCCGGAATCGTGCACGACGCGCGAGCGCGGCCAGCGGCGCACCTCGCGCCGCATCCAGGCGAAGCGGTCGGACGTCGCCATCGCGCGGAGGTCGGTGTCGGCCGACGCCGTGAGCTGCGCCACGCCGAGGGCCGCGGCCGCACTCACGGCCAACGAATCGCCGCCGCTCTCCTTGGCGAGGAGGGCGGCGGCGAAACCGGGATCGATGCCTAACCGACGGTCCCGGGCCCAGCGGGCGAGGCCCGGCGCGATGCGGCGCCAGACGGCCTGGTAGCGCTCCGTGTCGGCGACCCGCGGGCTGCCGTTCGCGTTGCGGAGCGCGCTGGGCGGAACGGCATGCAGCGTGACGCCCGGCTTGGCGCGCACGTGGACCTGCGCGGCCGTCGATGCCGCGACGCTGCCCAACGCAACGGCGGCAGCGAGGAGCGCGGCCCACCGACGCCTGCGTGGACCGTGCTCACGGGAAGTCACTCGCGGCCGCGTCCGCCGACGACTGATTCCACGAGACCGGTCCGATCGCCACCGGCTGCGTGCCCGACAGCGGCGCCGGTGGTCCGCTCACGTGCGCCAGTAGATCGGCGACGCGCCACCGCGACGTGGCCATGGTCCACACCCACGATCCATGGTCGAACACCGCGCCGCTCAGCCACAGGCGCACCGCATCGTTGTCGACATCATAGTTAAACGTCGACCGGTACACGGCGTTCGCGTAGGCCGGATAATCGGTGTGGGAGACGAGCGGCGTCGGATAGGTCTGCCATGTCACCCCGTCCTGGCTGCGGGCGAAAAACAGATCGTCGGCCGCGCATCCGGCCGCGACCGGGTAGGCGGCGATGAGCGCCCAGTATTCGTGCCTGCTCGGAATGTACTGCACGTCGAGGTGCCACAGCACGTAGCCCTGCTGCGCAATGTGGACGGGCGACGGGATGGACCAGCGGACGCCATCGAGCGACGTCCGCCGCTCGAGCACGGTGGATCGCGCCAGGCACCCGCCCTGCACCGCGTTCACCGACCACATGGTCCACGTGCCGTCGGGCGTGCGCACCACCGCGGGCGAGACGATCGCGATGCCTTTGGCCGACGCCACCGTGACCGGGTCCGACCAGTGTTCACCATCGGGGGACGAGCGCATGAGGACGGCGTCGACGTTGTTCATCGTCAGGCGGTAATACAGCCGCAGGCGATTCGCCGGCGGGTCGAACACGAGGTCCGGGTCGGAGTTGTGCGCCGGAGACGGCGGCGCCGCGACGAGCGGATTGTGTACGTTAGGCGGCACGATCCAGCGCCGGTCCTCGTCGGTGAACAGCGACGGATTCTCGAGGTTCGCGTTCCCGTTCGGGTACGGCGTGGCCGCGAGCCAGAACTCGTGCCCGGCGAATCCGTTCGAGAAGACGGCCACGTCGGGGTGCACGAGCTGGCCCGAGCCATCATAGGTGGGCAGCGGGACGCTGCACACCACCTCGAGGGCGGTGCACACGGGCACCGGCGGCGCCGGCACTTCGTTAGGCGGCGGCGGTGGGGGCGGCGGCGGCGGATGCGGCGCAGCGGCGTCGCTGCAGGCCGCCGCCGCCCAGATGGCGGCGGCGCCGCATACGCAGAGCGGAACGCGGCGGGCAGCGGCACCCGCACGAAGACGACCAACGCGATCGATCATGATTCCCGGCAGTGGGATCTCTCGAACAACCGCCGCGTGCGAACGCCGGTTCCTGTGCGTTTTGCCGTCGCGGGGAGATGACACGAACCTGACACATGACGCGCCGGTGACAGGGCGCGACACGATCATACTCACGATCTGATACCCGCGCGGAACCAGGTTTCGTCACATCGGGTACTTCCGTTAGACGGGGCGGCGTCCGCGTCGCCACGATGTTGCGTATCCCATCGCTCACGCTGGAGTCGACATCATGATTGGATCGAGCCGCGCCGCGCTGCTCGCGCTGACGGGAATTGGGCTCGCTGCCTGCACCAATGCGGCGTTTCTCATGCAACCGCCGGGCACCGTCGCGCCGGCCGACCCGAACGCGCCGGTGAACCAGCGCGCACTGCCGGGCGTGGTGACGTACGACAACTTCGACAGCGAAACCGACGTCGCCCAAGAGCGCGCCGATGCCTACAAGAGAATGTCGGAGGTGTGCCGCGGCCCGTATCGCATCGATGACGAAGGGCCCGAGCTCGAAGGTCGCAAACGGGCATGGCTCATTCACTTTTCCTGCGTCGCGGCGGATTCCGCCGACGCACGGCACGACTGATCGCCGACCTTCGATGCGGCAGCGTGCGCCGGTGCTGCTCGATGGCGGGCGAGACGCGTCGCCGACCTGGGTCATCCATTTCACGTGTGTCGCTGCGGATTCGACCTCGCGATCGCAGAGCTGAGGCGCCGGGCGGGCCCCCGGAGTTCGGCAGCGCTGGCGATACAGAACGCTATCGATTACTTTCTGTACTCCCGCTGCGCGAGGTCGAGCGATGCGCATGAAAAAACCGGCGGTGCCCGCGGCCACGGCGGGCGCGACGCGCGTCCGCAAGAACATGGACATGGATCCCGCGAAGCTCGATGCGGCGCGTGCGGTGTTAGGCAGCAGATCCGACACCGAGACCGTGGACCTGGCGCTCGCGTTCGTGGCCTCGCAGGGACGCATGGTGGCCGCGCTCGAGGGCATGGCGGACGAGGGCGGCCTGAGCGACATCTACGCCGCGGCGTCACGCAAGCGCGTGGCGCGCGTGAGCGAGCGCCCGCGCAAGCGGTGAGCAGCGGCGCCGCGCTTCTCGTCTAACGCCGACGCGTGCCGGCGTCCTACGCCATCGACGCCAACCTGTACATCGGGGCGTCGCGCAACCGCGCGGCGCGGGCCGAGCTCGCGCGCTTCGCGCTCCGCACGGGACTCCGGCTTCACCTCAGCGCGGTCGTCGTGATGGAGCTGCGCGCGGGTGCGCGCTCCGATGAACAACGTCACGGTGTCGACGCGCTGCACGCCGTGTTCGCCGATCGCGACAGACTGGTGGTGCCGTCCGCGACTGCCTACGCGCAGGCCGGCCGCGTGCTCGCCGACCTCGCCGAGCAGGAAGGCTTCGCGCTCCCGTTCGCCCCGCGATCCTTCATCAACCATGTGCTCATCGCCGTCTCGTGCCGCGAGCACGATGTGGTGCTGGTGACGGCGAACCACCGCGATTTCGCCGCCATCGCGCGGCACCTGCGCGGATTTCGCTGTGTGAATCCCTGGCCCTGATGTGACAACGGGGACCCGCTCACGCGAGTCCCCGCTATCGTCAGGCCGTTAGGCCCGGGCTCAGTACATGCCGCCCATGCCGCCGCCCGGCGCCGCGGGCGCCGCCGACTTCTCTTCCTTCTTCTCGACGACGATCGCTTCCGTGGTGAGCAGGAGGCCGGCGATCGACGCCGCGTTCTGCAGCGCCGTCCGCGTCACCTTGGTCGGATCGATGACACCCGCGTTCATCAGATCCTCGTACGTGTCGGTGAGCGCGTTGTAACCGAACTTGTCGTCCTTCGACGCACGCACCTTCTCGAGCACGATCGAGCCTTCACCACCCGCGTTGTGCACGATCATGCGGAGCGGCTCCTCGACCGCGCGCCTGATGATGTCGACGCCGATCTGCTCGTCGCTGTCGAGCTTGATGCCCTTGAGCGCACGCTGCGCGCGAATGAGCGCGACGCCGCCGCCTGGCACGATGCCCTCCTCGACGGCCGCGCGCGTGGCGTGCAGCGCGTCCTCGACGCGGGCCTTCTTCTCCTTCATCTCGGACTCGGTCGCGGCACCGACGTTGATCACCGCGACGCCGCCCGCCAGCTTGGCCAGGCGCTCCTGAAGCTTCTCCTTGTCGTAGTCCGAGGTCGACTTGTCGATCGCGACACGGATCTCGTTGATCCGGCCCTCGATCTTCTTCTCGTCGCCCGCGCCGTCGATGAGCGTGGTGTTGTCCTTGTCGATCACGATGCGCTTCGCGTGGCCGAGGTCGGAGAGCACCGCGTTCTCGAGCTTGAACCCGACTTCCTCGCTCACGACCTGTCCGTTAGTCAGGACCGCGATGTCCTGCAGCATCGCCTTGCGGCGATCGCCGAAGCCGGGCGCCTTGACGCCGGCCACCTTGAGCGTGCCGCGGAGCTTGTTGACGACCAGCGTCGCCAACGCCTCGCCCTCGACATCCTCGGCGATGATGAGCAACGGCTTGCCCATCTGCGCGACCTTCTCGAGGACCGGCAGCAGGTCCTTCATCGAGGAGATTTTCTTGTCGTGGATGAGGATGTAGGCATCCTCGAGCACCGCTTCCATCTTCTCCGGATCGGTGACGAAGTACGGCGAGAGGTAGCCGCGGTCGAACTGCATGCCGTCGACCGTCTCGAGCGTCGTCTCCAGGCCGCGGGCTTCCTCGACCGTGATGACGCCGTCCTTGCCGACCTTCTCCATCGCCTGCGCGATCAGGTCGCCGATTTCCTTGTCGTTGTTCGCCGAGATCGTGCCGACCTGGGCGATTTCCTTCTTGCCGCTCGTGGGGACGCTGAGCTTCTTGAGCTCATCCACGATCGCGGACACGGCGCGGTCGATGCCGCGCTTGATGGCCATGGGGTTCGCTCCGGCCGTGACGTTCTTGAGGCCTTCGCGGAAGACCGCCTGCGCGAGCACGGTGGCGGTGGTGGTGCCATCGCCGGCGAGGTCGGAGGTCTTGGTGGCGACTTCCTTGACCATCTGCGCGCCCATGTTCTCGAGCGGATCGGCGAGCTCGACTTCCTTCGCGACCGTGACGCCGTCCTTGGTCACGGTGGGCGCACCGAATTTCTTGTCGATGACAACGTTCCGTCCTTTCGGGCCGAGCGTGACCTTCACGGCTTCGGCCAGCTGATCGACGCCGCGCTTGAGCGCCGCGCGCGCCTCAGTATCGAAGTGCAGTTCTTTGGCAGCCATAGTTTCCAGTAGGTGAAAGAATCCTGTTGTGCGAGGGTGGCTCGTGGCGGCCGCCCGTGGCGACCCGCGATCAAGCTACCGTTAGGCGATTATCGCGAGCACGTCCGATTCACGCAGGATCAGCAACTGCTCGCCATCGATGGTGACTTCCGTGCCGCTGTACTTTCCGTACAGGACCTTGTCACCGACTTTCACATCCATCGGGACGCGCTTGTCCTTCTCGAAGCGGCCCGGACCAACGGCGACGATTTCCCCTTGCTGGGGCTTTTCCTTCGCCGTGTCGGGGATGTAGAGGCCGCCGCGCATCTGCTCCGATTCCTCGAGAGCCTTCACGACGACGCGATCGGCCAGCGGATTCACCTTCACCGCGGTGGCACTCTTGGTGGCCATAGGTCGCCTCCCTCCTCCAGTATGGGTTACACAAATGCTCGATTGAGCGGTGTTAGCACTCTCGAGTTGGGAGTGCTAGACACCTAAAGATAGCGGCTCCCGCCCCCAGGTCAACCCAGCCATTGCAGCGTATGTGCCGGGCTAAGTTGGCCAAAATGAACGAGTTATGCCTGCCAATCCGGCGGGCATCTCGAGGCTGACGCGATTCTTCCGCCACTCTGACCTGGAGAACGTCAAGCTGGCATCTACGCTCATGAGGACACGGAAAAAGCAGAAAACAACGGAAACTTCACGGATCGCTCGGCTGATTCGCGGCCTGTCGTTTCGGAGGCGCGAGCTCGCGGTCAATTTTTTTTGATCGCGAGCCGACTAGTTGTGCGCGACGGCGATTAGGCACTGCCTCCGCAACCGATCGATCCGTGCAGTTTCCGTTGTTTTCTGCTCTTTCCGTGTCCAACATGAGCGTAGAGGTCAGCCCGAGGCCGTTCTCAGCCTAACGGCCAT
>DASYXE010000514.1:0-2815 GCA_035935375.1 Gemmatimonadaceae bacterium
CATCCTCGGCAAGATCTGGATCGTACCGGCGGCCGGCGGCGACGCGCGGCAGGTGTCTAACGGAATGAGCTGGGACACGCATCCGTCGTGGTCGCCCGACGGCCAGTTCCTCGTCTATGCGCACGAGGACGGCGACGGGAGCGACCTCGTCGTCACCAACCTCGCCACGGGGACGTCGGCGGGACTGTACCACACGGACAAACAGATCGGTGAGACGGAGTTCACGCCGAAGGGCGACGAGATCTACTTCGTCGCGCAGTCGGAGCAGCTCGACGCGCACCTCATGCACGTGTCGGTCGATGGCGGCGAGGCCAAGGCCGTCACCGAGACGCACGACTGGCACGAGTGGAGTTTCGCGCTCTCGCCCGACGGGCAGCACGTGCTGCTGGCGTCGGGCCGCTACGGCGGTGCCGATCTGTTTCGCATCGACCTGCCCGGCCGCGCGGCCACGCGCCTAACGGACACGCCGTGGAACCAGTCGTCGGTGGCGTGGAGCGGCGACGGGACGACCTTCTACTACATCAAGTCGGTCAACGCGATCGACTCGGTGATGGCCATGCCGGCGGCCGGCGGCGCGGCGCGCACCGTGTTCGCGAGCCCGTTCGACGACAAGGCGCTGGCGCTCTTGCCTAACGGTACGACCGCCGTGCTCTGCGCGGCGCGCAAGCTCTACCGCCTCGACCTGCGCACCGGCGCGGTCACGCCCATTCCGTTCAGGGCGCGCTTCGTGCTGCCGCCGCAGTCGGCGCCCGACCTGGTGATCACGCACGCGCGCGTGTGGGATGGCACTGGGGCGGCCCCGCTCCCCGACCGCACGATCGAGATCCGGGATGGCAAGGTCGCGTCGATCGGCGCCGGCGCGCCTCACACTGCCGCCGGCGTGCCGGTGATCGACGCGCACGGCAAAACGGTGATGCCGGCGCTCATGGACAACCACTACCACTTCTGGGACTACCAGCAGGGCCCGTTTCTGTTGAGCCGCGGCATCACGAACATCCGCGACCCCGGCGCACCGCTCTCGCTGAGCATGAACTTCAAGGAAGCGATCGCGCTCGGCCTCTTCCCCGGGCCGGACATTTACTCGGCTGGCCCGCTGATCGACGGACTCGGCGACTACCATCCGTTGGTCGATGTGATGATCGACGATACGGCCGCGGCCGCGACGGTGGTTCGCGCGTTCAAGGCGCAAGGCGTCGACTTGCTGAAGGTGTATTTCATGCTCAAGCCCGACGTGCTGTGCGCCGTCGTGCGCGAGGCGCACAAGGTCGGGCTCAAAGTCACCGGGCACATCGGCGTGCACACGAGCTGGGGCCAGGCGATGGACTGCGGCATCGACGGCCTCAATCACATCCGCGTCTGGGCCGATTTCCTTCCGGCGAGCGAACAGCCGCAGGGTTACAACGAGACGCTCGACGACGACAAGAATCCGGTGCCGCGCATGCAGGCGGACTGGCGCGAGATCGATCCCGACGCGCCGCGGGTCACCGCGCTGATCCAGAAGATGGCCAAGTCGGGCGTCGGGTTCGATCCGACGCTCTCCATTCAGCGCATCGACGAGAGCATGCGCAAGTCGCTCGGCCTCGCGCAATTCGCTAACGCACAGGAGAGCTATCGCCGCATGGCGAAGTTCGTGGCCCGCTCGCAGCAGATGGGCGTGTTTCTGCTCGCCGGCACCGACGACGGCCTGCTCTACGACGAGATGGATGCGTACGACAGCGCGGGCGTGCCGAAGCCGACGACGCTCGAAGCGGCGACGGTCAACGGCGCCAAGTGGTTAGGCAAGGACTCCGAGTTCGGAACGATCGCGGCGGGGCACCGGGCGGATCTCATCATCGTGGATGGCGATCCGCTCAAGACGATGGCCGACATTCGCAAGATCGACATCGTGGTGAAAGACGGCCGGATCGTGTTCCGGAAGTAGTCCCGTTACGGCTGGGTTCGGCACTCGTCTGCGTAGAGGATTCGCTCGCGCCTAACAACCTGCCTACCAGTCACGTCGGGGGACGTCCATGCCCGCTCGCTCCACACTTTTCGCGCTCGCGGCCGCGCTCGCGGTGTCCGCTTGCGGCGCGACCATGGTCAATGCGCCCGGACACGCGGGCGCATACGCACCGGTGAACGACGCCGATCGCGTGGGCGTGATCAAGTTCCGCGATGACGACGTCCTGCGCGAGAAACGCCGCCAGGACGCCTACAAGCAGATGTACCAGGCGTGCGGCGGCAAATACGCGATCGTGGATGAAGGCGAGAGCATCGACGGCAAGGAGATTTCCCACTACTCGAACACGAAAACCACGACGGACTCCACGGCCCAGTCGACGACGCGGTACCGCCCGCGCAGCACCACGACGGATGCGAACTCATCGGCGGAGACGAACACGTCGAACGCGTCGACCACCGTCGTGCGCAACCAGCACTACTGGGTGATGCAATTCCGTTGCGTCCACGACAGCACGGCGACATCATCACGCTAAGGGAAGGGCGCGAGCTCGAGACGAGGCGGGGTCGGTAGCGTTAGGCAGCCGCGCAGGGGCGCGGCGCGAGGACGGGATCCAATGCGTGTGATGTCGGCCGGTACCGTGTGCGCGGCGCTCATTCTTGCGGCGTCGCCGTCCCACACGCAACCCACGTATCGTCGCGCCGACGTCGACACGGCTGGCCGGCTGCACGTGACCACGGCCGCCGGCGCGACCTTCGCTCCGCGCATGGACAGCGGCCAGGTGGGCGTCGCCGATCCGGCAGTGAGTCCGGATGGCCGGAGCGTCGGGTGGCTGGCGCTGTATCGCAACTGCTGCACCACCTATCCGATTGCGTT
>DASYXE010000515.1:0-8271 GCA_035935375.1 Gemmatimonadaceae bacterium
GAAGGCGGGCCCGCCTAACGATTGATGGAGACGAACCGCGTGGACCGCGCACCGGAACGCCCGCTCGACCCGGCCGACGACGCGCGCAGCCTCCGCGCGCTGCGCGGCGCCACGACCGTCGAACGCGACGCGCCGCCGGAGCTGCTCGCCGCCACCCGCGAGCTCCTCCGCGCCCTGCTCGCCCGCAATGATCTCGACGTGGCCGACATCGTCAGTATCATATTCACGACCACGCGCGATCTGTCGAGCGCCGATCCCTCCCGCGCGGCGCGCGACCTCGGCTGGGACGTCGTCCCGCTGCTCTGCATGTCCGAAATCGCGGTGCCGAGTGGACTCGCGCGCTGCGTGCGCGTCCTCATGCACGTCGAGACGCCGAGCGCACGCGGACGGCTGCGAGCCGTCTACCTTCGCGACGCGACGGCGCTGCGTCCGGATCTCGCAGCCCCTCGCTGACCGCGGCTTACTTCCGCAGCTGCGCCGTTCCCTTGGGCGGACGCACCTTCACGTCGACGCCCGCCATCAACGCGAAACCCGTCACCCGTACCACGCGATCCTCGCCGGCGGCGATCGACTGCGCGCGTTGATCGACTTCGAACGCGCCCATGAAGGCCGAGCCCGTGCACTCGACGCGCACCCCGGGCGGCACGAACACCTCCACACCCGCCATCACCGCCGTGATCTCGATCTCGGATACGCCCGGCGCGATGAATGCCTCGCGAAGATCGAGCACGATGCCACCCATCACCGTGAACACCTTGAGGTGACGGGGAAGGGACCACGGCCCCCGGCGAGTATGACCGCTCATGATGCCGATGAGCACGTCGCGGTCGGGCACCATCGGAAGAGCGGCCGCGCTCGAGGGAGCGAGTCCGGCCGATGGCGCACCCACTGGTTCGTTTGCCAGCACCGGGAGTCCTGCAACGAGCGCGTCGAGCTCGGCCACCGAGGGCGCTTTGTACGCTTGATCGATGCGCTGCTCGAGCTCGTCCATCGTGAGATGGTTGCTCGCGAAGTGGGTGCACAAACGCTGCACGACCTGCTCGCGCTGAATGGCGGTCGGCGCGAGCGAGATCGCGGATGGCTCGGGGCTCATAAGTGACTCGCGAATCGGTCCCGGGGAAAGCTACACGGATGACGACACGCGCGACATGACGCCCGGCCGGAGCCCCGTGGCCCGGCGTCGGCGGCGCCCGGAGCTTCGCCGGGCGGCCGCCCCAGTCGCGGCCGCGAGCGGCCGCGCGACTGCCTAACGCAACGAGACGATGTTGTCGCCGCCGGCCACGATCACGAACTCGTCGCGCCGGTTCTGCGACCAGCAGTCCTCCGAGTCCTGCGTGCACACGGGACGCTCGTGCCCATAGGAGATGATGTCGATGCGGCCCGCATCGATCCCGAAATCGGTCAGGTACCGCTTCGCTGCCGCGGCGCGCCGCTGGCCCAGCGCGAGGTTGTACTCCTCCGATCCGCGGTCATCGCAGTTGCCCTCGATGCGAATGCGCATGTTGGGATTGGCGCGCAGAATCGGCAGCTTCGCATCCAGCACCGTTTTGTCGTCGGCGCGGATGTCGGACTTGTCGAACTCGAAGAGAATACGCTGCTCGATCGCCGAACGTGCCTGCGCCATGCGTGCCTGCGCAGCTTGTGCGCTGTCGGCACTGTGGTCCGCCGGCGGCGCCGCCGGTGCGGGCGCCGGAGCCGCTGCGGGCGCCGGTGCGGGCGCTTGCGCGACTTGTGGTGGCGCGTGGTGACAGGCCGACAGCATCGTCGAAACGGCGAGCAGCGCCGCGGGGGCGAGGCTCTTGCGGGACATAGTACAACGCTCCTGTGGGGTGAGGGCTTGACGGCAGTTGAATGGGACCCAATCTATTTCATGGGACGAGTGACGCAATGAGACATCACACAACGCCCGCGAACACTTCTTTATGGTCGCGGGCGGCGGAGACCGACGGATGTCTGGCGGGAGCGCGCGATGCCTACCGCGACGCGAGATAGCGCCGGTACGGCTCCCCGAACACGATGACGTGGAAATGCGCCGGATGATGTTCCTCCGTCGCATCCACCACCCGTTCCGATTCCAGCGCCAGCAGCGTGTGACGCAGCCACGTGAGGCACAGGCCCGTTGGACGGTGCAGATCCACCGCAATGCCAGCCGGATGCACCGACAACGGCGAGCTGTTGACCGGCTGCTGGCGCGTCGGCCGAACGGCGCTCGTAATCTCGAGTGGCGCGCCGCATGCTTGATGGTACTCGCCGGCCAAGCGCTCGATGAACGTCCGCGTGGTGGGCGTGACGTACGGATAGCTCACACGGTGCAGCGTGTACTGGCCGTTGGGCTCGAGCCGCACGAGGTTACCGTCACGAACCGCCCGCCGCACATCGGACGCGCTCCGGTACAGATCGAGCTCGTGATGACGGGCGTACGCGTACGCGTATCGAACGCTCGTGTGCGACCCGTGCAGGGACTGCGCTCGACCGGCGGTGGAGGAGATGCCCAACACGACGACGGCGAGCGCGGCGGCAATGCGAAAACGGCTGCGAGGCATGAAAACGCGGTGGGTGAAACGGCAGGCGAACGCCCGAATGCCGGCGATAGACGAAGGACATCCGTCTCGCGTTGCGCGACGAAAGGACCGGTAAGGTACATAGCCCGATCGGATCGCGCCAGACGGCCTGCGATGCCCAACGAACGCCGTGTGGGAGGAGAGAACGATGCAGTCTGACTCGGACGGACGGCGCGAGCCCATCAGCGATGCAACGCGTGGACGCGAGACGCGCACGCGCCGTGATGCGCGGACGCCGACGCGAAGCGGCCCGTCGATACTCGACGCAACGCGTTCGGTCCCCGTCTCGATCGAGCCGCGCACGGCGCTCTGGACGCACGCCACGCCGGCGATTGCGTTGGGCGACGCGCGATCGCGCGAGCGCGCGCAGGCCGCGGTGGCCGCGCTGTTCGGCGCGCCCGCCACGCGTCACTTCGCGGTACGGTATTGGGACGGCACCGTCGAGCAGCAGGTCGCCGCGGACGCACCGCCTCCGGCATTCACGCTCGTGATTCGCTCGCCAGGCGCACTCCGCCGCACGTTCCTCACGCCATCGGAGCTGCGCTTGGGTGAGGCGTACGTCCGCGGCGACATCGACGTCGAGGGCAATTTGGAGGCGGCCGTCGAGTTTGGCGACACGCTCCGCACGCTACTCGCATCGCCGGGAACGTTGGTGCACGCGGTTCGCGCGCTCCTGGCGCTGCCGCGCGACCACGCGCCGGACGAAGCGCACGAGCGGCGGCCGGGCCTTTCGCACATGGGCTGGCGTCATGCGCGGCGCCGCGACCGTGCCGCTGTTCGCTCGCACTACGACGTGGGCAACGACTTCTATTCGCTCTGGCTCGACCGCGACCTGGTGTACTCCTGCGGGTATTTCGTCACCGGGGCTGAAGACATCGATGCCGCCCAGCACGCCAAGCTGGATCTCTTGTGCCGCAAGCTGCGCCTCAAGCCCGGTGAGCGGTTGCTCGACATCGGGTGCGGCTGGGGCGGACTGATCCGGCACGCCGTGCGCAACTACGGTGTCGACGCCGTCGGCATCACGTTGAGCGAGCGCCAGGCATCGCTGGCGCGCGAACGGATCCGCGCCGAGGGTCTCGAGGGCCGCTGTCGCGTCGAGGTGCGCGACTATCGCGAGCTGACCGACGGCATCGAGTTCGATAAGGTCGTGAGCGTGGGGATGTTCGAGCACGTCGGCCGCTCGCGGCTGCCCGAGTACTTCCGGACGGCCGCGCGCCTAACGAAGCCGGGCGGCCTGTTCCTGAACCACGGCATCGTGCGCGCCGAGACCGCGAGCGGCGTCCTCGCGCTGGCGAAGCGCGCGCTGTGGCGGCAAGGCGCCTTCATCCAGCGCTACGTCTTCCCCGACGGCGAGCTCGTACCGCTCGAGACCGCGGTGCGATGCGGCGAGCGCGCCGGCCTCGAAGCGCGCGACGTCGAGTCGTTGCGCGAGCACTATGCCCTCACGCTTCGCCACTGGGTGAGCCGGCTGGAGCACGCCCGCGATGCGGCGGTCGCCCTCGTGGGCGAACAGGCGTACCGGGTGTGGCGCCTCTACATGTCGGCCTCGGCGAATGCGTTTGCCAGCGGGCGCATCGGACTGGCGCAGGTGTTGTTCGCGAAACCCGACGCCCGCGGCCGCGTGAGCCTGCCGCGCACGCGGGCCGACATCTATGCGCCCCGGACGACCACCCTGCGCGTGGTGCCCCGCGCGCCGCGACCGGCCTAACAGCGCGGGGAACCGGCGCCCACGGCCGATGACTAAGATTTCGCGAAGAAGCAGCCGCGACAGCACCGCTGTGTCTGGCGTGGGTATATTTGTGACTTCACACCAGCGTTTCACTCCTCAGGCGCTCGCGCGTGAACACCCAGAACTCTGCGGCGATGCGGCCGCCGATCCTCTCCCTGATCGTTCCCGTGTACAACGGAGCCGCGCAGCTGCCCGCGGCTCTCGAGCAGTTGCGGGCGTTCCTGGGCTCCTGTGCGTATTCATGGGAATTGATTCTTGTCGATGACAAGAGCGACGATGGTGTCGCCCGTGTCCTCGATGCGTTCGCCACGGAAGCGCCGTGCGTCAGTGTCCTGCACAACGCGCGCAACATGGGGAAGGGGTACTCGGTTTCGCGCGGCATGCGCGCCGCGCGCGGCATGTATCGCGTGTTTACCGATGCGGATCTGGCGTATCCGACCACGGAGATCGACAAGATCGTCGGCGCGCTGCAGCTCGGGGCCGACGTGGCCGTCGCATGTCGCGTGCTGCCGGACTCGCGCTATCTCATGAGCCCGAGTTTCTTTTCCTATCTGTACACTCGGCACGTCATGAGTCGCTTCTTCAACGCGCTCGTCCGATGGACCTTGATTCCACGCGTCCGCGATACGCAGGCCGGCCTCAAAGGCTTCACCGCCGCCGCGGCAGAGGTCGTGTTTCCGCGAGTCACTATCCCGCGGTTCGGGTTCGATGTCGAAGCGCTGTTCATCGCGCGCAAGTTCGGCCTCACGATCCAGCAGGTCGCCGTCAACTTCCGCTACGATGACGAGCCCACCACCGTTCGCTTCGTGAAGGATGCGGCCGACATGGCGCGCGACCTCGCTCGCATCCGCACGAACGAGTGGCGGAGGCGCTACGACTGACGCGCATCGTCTGATCATCAACGCAGACGATTTCGGCTACACACGGGGCGTAACGGACGGCATCCTCGAGGCACATCGCGCGGGCGCGGTGTCATCCACGACGCTGCTCGCCAACATGCCCGGCTTCGACGACGCCGTGCGAGCTGTCCACGACGCCGACGCGACGCTCGGCGTGGGCGTGCACATCAACCTGGTACAGGGCAGTCCGCTGGCGCGCGTGCCCACGTTGGTAGATGACCGCACCGGGATGTTTCATCGGCTGCCGGCGCTCGTTGCGCGTGCTCTTGCGGGGCGCGTCGACCCGGATGAAGTGGGAGCCGAGTGCGAGGCGCAGATCGCAAGAGTCCGCGCTGCCGGCGTTGGCATTACGCACGTCGACAGCCACATGCACACCCACGCGATTCCCGCTCTCTGGCATCCGATCTCGGCGGCCGCGGTGCGTGCGGGGATTCACGCAATGCGATGGCCGGCCGAATCGTTTCGCAATACGCCGTTCGAGCCGTCGCGGCTCCCCACGAATGTGCTCGTCGCGCTCAGTTGGGCAGCCATTCGCCGGAACGCATTGCCGATCCGCTACCCGGATCATTTCCTGGGGATCTCGCTGCAAGGCGGCCGCGACGTCGAGCGGAACCTGTTGCGGGCGCTCGATAACCTCGCGCCGGGCACAACCGAGCTCATGGTTCACCCCGGCCACAGCGATGCCGAGCTCGCATCGATGGACAACTACACCTGGCAGCGGGAGAAGGAGTTGGCTGCGCTCGTGTCGCCGGCTGTCCGTGAGCGGCTCGCGCGCGGCGACTTCGAGCTCGTGCACTTCGGCTCGCTGCACTGAGGTCGACGCATCTCCGTGCCGGAAACCGGCCGCGTCCGCCATTGACGAAGGCGGACCGCTCCGGCAGTCTTGGCGCATGATGCGCGAGCACCACCTTCCCGTCGGGCGAACGGCCCGCTTCTACACGTTGGGCGACGTGCAGCGCGTGCCGAGCGAAGTGTGGTTCGTGTTGCACGGGTACGGGCAGCTCGCGTCGCGCTTTCTACGCCATTTCGAGGTGCTGAATGATGGGCGCCGGCTCATCGTCGCTCCCGAGGCGCTGTCGCGGTTCTATCTCGACACGGTGACGGGCAGCCATACGCACTCGCCGGTGGGCGCGTCATGGATGACGCGCGAAGATCGCTTGAGCGAGATCGATGACTATATCGAGTATCTGGACGCGCTGACCGATCAGATTCGCCGCGACGTGGGCGGCAAACTCCCGCGTGTGGTGACGCTGGGATTCTCGCAGGGTGTGGCGACGGCGTGCCGCTGGGTGACGCAGGGCCAGATTGTGACGGATCGGCTCATCATGTGGGGCGGTCTGATGCCGCATGACCTCGATCTGTCGACGCTCGCCGCGCCGGCAGGCTCCCGAGCGGCCGAGATCATCATCGTTGTCGGCGCAGAGGACGGTCTCGTCACGACCGCGGCGGTGTCCGAGCAAGCGGAGCGCATGGCGCGCGAATCGATCGTCGCGCGCACGATCACGTTTGCCGGCGGCCACCGCATGGACGACGAGACGCTGGCTGCGCTCGCGGCGAGTCCGGCTGCGGTATCGTAGCGCTACGGCCGCTGCGGGTGCCTGACGGGAACGATCGGGTCGACGCTGTCGGCGCGGGCAATCAACGAGTCGCAGACGTGGTCGCCGGTACCGAACGTGCGACCTGCCAGTGAATCCGCCACTCGCCGTAGTGCGAAGGTGTCGGCGCGACTCACGTAAGCGGTATCGAGCGCATCGCCAATCCGTGTCGCAGCCTCTGCTGCGCCTAACGCGCGAGACATGCGTTCACCTTCGCACATCATCTCTTGCTCGACCCTGGCCGGATCAGCATCTACCAACTGCCTTCGCACCAAGAACATAAAACGGTCGGCTGCGCGCGGGTACGCGGTCACGCTGCTAGGCGTGCGAGGCGCGTCATGCGCCGGACGCCTGCACGCGCCCGACGCACAAAGCGTTGCGATGGCCAGCCCTAGTCGGCCTGTGTGGACAGCCACGGCCACTCACTACTCGCGCTCGAACGTGACCGGCAGCAAGGCAGGCACAAAACCAACCCGGAAGATCCATTTCAGAGCGTCGAGCGTGCCGGTCAGCCTCGTGTGATCCTCATTCCACACGAGTCGGTACGATGACCCTGGATTACCGCCGAGGGTCAGTGAATCGAGGCCAAACGCGCTCACCGTATAGAGCGAGGTGTTTACCGCCGCACTGAGACGCCCAAACTGACGTACAAAAGCAAGTCGCAGAGTCCCTGCGGGCAGTGGCACTGCGCCCGGATGACTGACCGTCCCACTAAGGTGCTGATCGTCGCCGAAAAATCCTTCTTCGTAGGAGGCGACATAAGTGAAACTGAATGGGTCTTCTGCCGGTGCCGGCTTAACCACGAGCACTGCAGTTTCTGCTTTGCGCTTCATCCTGCTTGCAACAATAGAACCGCCGCCTGACGCAACCCCGCGCGCAACGGCCGACATAGGACCGGTCGCGGCCGCCGACACGACGGATGGCGCCGTGCTCGCCCAAGTTACCGCCCGCCCGCCTAACGTATCGCCAAAAGCGTTCAGGGCTATCGCGGACACCGGCGCTCCGGCTCCTACCAAGAGTGTCAAAGCGGTGGGCCTGACTGCCAAACTCGAAACGGCGCACGCGTGATAAACACTTTCGAGAGCCGAGCGAATCGCCGCCCGCGATTGAGGCTGTAGGAAATAGCTGCCAATGACCTCGTGCAAACTGATTCCGGTTGGCTTGAACGCAGTCTCGATAGAGGGATTGTCGAGCAACTGATGCGACAAGTCGGTATCGATCGGTGGCCATTGATTGTCGATCATCGGAACTACGTCGCCACGCACGACGATTGGGGCAATGTAGTGCTCACCGAGTTCCCAGCGGCGGCTAGTCGGTGAAGCGAGTGACACGAGTCCGATGCACGTCGAATCTCGTGCCGGGTCAAATTCGTGGGTGACCGACTGCAGGCGGTGTATGGCTTGATTTGCCATGAGGTTCCCCTGCGAGTGAGGAACCACGATTACATGAGCGCCACTGTCGCGAAGCTCCGTTATGCGCGATGCTAG
>DASYXE010000516.1:0-5565 GCA_035935375.1 Gemmatimonadaceae bacterium
TTCCCGGGAACGCCGACGCCGACAACTGCTGCCGCGCGAAGCTGGCTTGCGCCGTGATCGTCGGGACGAGGTCGAGCGACGCCAACCGGCGCTCGGAGCGTGCCTCGAAGAACCGCGAACGCGCCGCCCGCACGTCGGGACTGGTGTGCAGCGCCTCGTGCACCAACGCCGTCAGCGCGCTGTCGCCTAACCCAGCCCAGAAATCGCTGTCCGGCGCCGCGGCGCTGACCGTGGTGCCCGACGCCAGCGCGCCCACGTGCACGGTGTCGAGCAGCGAATCGCTCGACAGCGCCGTGTCCGACGCGCTCGTCGAGAACGAATCGGGCAGGGCGACCGGCGCGGGCGAAACCGAATCGGCCGCCGCGCCCTGCGCCCTAGCCACACGGCGCGCGCTGGTATCCGACAGCGCCTGGAACGCCGGCGCGACGACCACCGTCGGCGGCTGATAGCTCGGCGAGCTCACGCACGCCGCGGCCAGCGGCACGAGCCCCAAGAGCAACCATGCAGTGCTACGCATTAGTCACCCCCTTCGTGCGCGGGGAGCGAGCCGGTGTGCCCAACCAACGACTGATATTCCGACGGGTGCGCGACCGACGCCCGCGCCCGCTTGTGAACGAGTCCACGAACGACCACATAGAACACCGGAGTGAGCAAGAGTCCGAAGAACGTGACGCCTAACATGCCGGAGAACACCGCCACGCCCATGGCATGACGCATCTCCGCGCCGGCGCCGAACGCCACCACGAGCGGTACCACGCCCATGATGAAGGCAAACGACGTCATGAGAATGGGCCGCAACCGGATGCGGCACGCCTCCAGCGCCGCGTGCACCGGATCGGCGCCCTGCAGCTCGAGGTCGCGTGCGAACTCCACGATCAGAATCGCGTTCTTGCACGCGAGTCCAACGAGCACCAGCAACCCGATCTGCGTGAACACGTTGTTGTCGCCGTGGCTCAGCCACACGCCCATGATCGCCGAGAAGAGGCACATGGGGACGATGAGGATGACGACGAACGGCAGCGACCAACTCTCGTACTGCGCGGCCAGCACCAGGAACGCGAGCAGGACGCACAACGGGAACACCAGGATGGCGGTGTTGCCGGCCAGGATCTGCTGGTAGGTGAGCTCGGTCCACTCGTACCCGATCCCGTTAGGCAGCGTCTCGTCGGCCAGCTGCTCCATCGTCGCCACGGCCTGCCCCGAGCTCACGCCCGGCGCCGGGCCGCCGTTGATGTCGGCCGACGGATAGGCGTTGTAGTGCATCACCTGGTCCGGCCCGAACGACTGCTTGACGTTGATCAACGAGCCTAACGGCACCATGTCGCCCTTGGCGTTCTTCACCTTGAGCTGCCCGATGTCCTCGGCGGTCGCGCGATACGGCGCGTCGGCCTGCGCCATCACTTGATACGTGCGGCCGAATCGGTTGAAGTCGTTGACGTAGACGGAACCCAGGTAGATCTGCAGCGTCTGGAACAGGTCCGACAGCTCCACCCCCTGCTGCTTCACGCGGTCGCGGTCGACGTCGGCGAACAGCTGCGGCACGTTGATCTGGTAGCTCGTGTAGACGCCCGAGAACTTGCCCGTTTGATTCGCCTTGGCCGACAACTCCTGCGCCGCTTTGTACAACGCTTCCTGTCCCAACCCCGCGCGATCCTCGAGCTCCATCTTGAATCCGCCCACGGAGCCAAGCCCGTTCACGGCCGGCGGCGGGAACACCGCGATGAACGCATCCTGAATCGCGAAGAACTTCTGGTTGAGCGCCGCCACGATCGCCGCGCCGCTCTCATCCTTGCTCTTGCGCTCGTCGAACGGCTTGAGCCCGATGAACACCGTGCCGGCGTTCGGCTTGTTCACGAACCCGTTGATCGAGAGGCCCGGGAACGCCACCGTCGACTGCACGCCGGGCTGCTTCGCCGCGATGTCCGACAGCCGCTTGATCACGTCCTCGGTGCGGTCCAACGACGCCGCATCCGGCAGCTGCGCGTACGCCACGACGTACTGCTTGTCCTGCGTCGGCACGAAGCCCGGCGGCACGCGCTTGAACCCGATCAGCGTGATCGCGATGAGGCCGGCATAGACCGCCAGCGCCACTGCGCTCTTGCCGATCAGCTTGCCCACCGCGCGTCCGTATTTGTTGGAGCCGCTCTTGAACGCGCGATTGAACGGATGGAACAGCCAGCCCAACACCTTCTCCAGGATCTTCGTCAACCGGTCGGGCTCGGCGCCGTGCGGCTTGAGCAGGATCGCGGACAGCGCCGGCGACAGCGTGAGCGAGTTGAACGCCGAAATCAGCGTCGAGAACGCGATCGTCAGCGCGAACTGCTTGTAGAACTGCCCCGTTAGGCCGCTGATGAACGCCACCGGCACGAACACGGCGCACAAGACCAGCGCGATCGCGACGATCGGCCGGCTCACCTCATCCATGGCCTTGTGGCTCGCCTCCCGCGGTGAGAGGCCCAACTCGATATGCCGTTCGACGTTTTCGACGACCACGATCGCGTCGTCGACCACGATGCCTATGGCGAGCACCAGCCCGAACAGCGACAGCGTGTTGATGGAAAATCCCGCCGCGAGCATGATCGCGAACGTCCCGACAATGGAGATCGGCACCGACGCCAACGGGATGATCGACGCCCGCCACGTCTGCAGGAACACCACGACCACGATCACGACCAGCAGCGTCGCCTCGAGCAGCGTCTTCACCACTTCGTTGATCGAGTCGTGCACGAAGGTCGTCGGGTCGTACACGATCGAATAGTCGACGCCCTGCGGAAAGTTGGTCTTGAGTTGGGCCATCGTCGCGCGCACGTCGTGCGACAGCGCGAGCGCGTTCGAGCCCGGCTGCTGGAAAATCGCGATCGCGACCGCGTTCTTGTTGTCGAGCAGCGATTGCAAGCCGTAGTCGCCCGCGGCCAACTGGATGCGCGCCACATCGCGCAGTCGCGTGATCTCGCCGTCCTGGCCCGTCTTGACGATGATGTCGCCGAATTCCTTCTCGCTCACCAACCGCCCGCGCGCGTTCACCGTGAGCTGGTACGCGACCGGGTTCGGCATCGGCGGCGCGCCGACGACGCCCGCGGCCACCTGCAGATTCTGCTCGCGGATGGCGTTGACGATGTCCGTGGCCGACAGATCGTGCGACGCGACTTTCTGCGGATCGAGCCACACGCGCATCGCGTAGTCCCCGGAGCCGAACACGATCACCTGCCCGGCGCCGGGAATGCGCTGCAGCTGGTCCTTCACCTGCAACGTCGCGTAGTTGCGCAGATACACCGGGTCGTACCGTCCGTTAGGCGACACGAGGTGCACGACCATCGTCAGGTCGGGCGACTGCTTCTGCGTCGTCACGCCCAACTGACGGACTTCGTCCGGCAGCCGCGGCAGCGCCTGGTTGACGCGGTTCTGCACCTGCACCTGCGCCATGTCGACGTTCGTGCCGATCTTGAACGTGACCGTGAGGTTGAGCACGCCGTCGGCCGTCGCCTGCGACGACATGTAGAGCATGTTGTCGACGCCGTTGATACTCTCCTCGAGCGGCGTGCCGACCGTCTGCGCGAGCACGGTGGGGTTGGCGCCCGGATACACCGCGCGCACGGCAACCGTGGGCGGCACCACCTCCGGGTACTCGCTCACCGGCAGCGTGAAAATCGCGATCAAGCCGGCGACCAGAATGACGATCGACAGCACGCCGGCGAAGATCGGGCGATCTATGAAAAAGCGCGAAAAGCGCATACCTGTGCTCCGTGATACTCGTTCGGGTGCGAAGTTGCGGCGAGCCTAATGCGTCGATGCCACCGATGGTTGCGAATCCGACGGCGGCGTCATGGGCACCACCGAGGGCGTGACCTTGGCGCCCGGCCGCACGCGCTGCAGGCCGTTCACCACGACGCGCTCACCCGGCTTGAGTCCCTGCTTCACCACGCGCAGCCCGTCGTCCATGGGACCGAGTGTGATGGCGCGGTAGTCCACCGTGTTGTCGGGCTTGAGGACGAACACGAACTTGCGATCCTGGTCGGTGCCCACCGCATCGTCGCGGATGAGCGTCGCGTCGTAGCGCTTGCTGCCCACGAGCTTGATGCGCGCGAACAGCCCCGGCGTTAGGCGGTGGTCGTGATTCTCGAACACCGCGCGGGCGCGGATCGTCCCCGCGACCGGATCGAGCGTGTTGTCGACGAAGTCGATGTGCCCTTCGTGCGGATAGTCGGTCTCGTCCGCCAACCCCATGTACACCACGCGCTTCACGTGCTGTTGGGCAGCGCCCACCGCGCCCGGCGAGAGGCCCAGATCCTTGAGGTAGGTCTGCTCGTCGCCATCGAAGTAGACATAGATGGGGTCGAGCGACACCATCGTGGTCAGCGGCGTCGCGTTCGCCGCGCCCGCCTGCACGAGATTGCCGGGCGTCACGAGCGCGCGCCCAACGCGGCCGGTGATCGGCGCGCGCACGGTCGTCCACTCGAGGTTGAGCTGCGCCGTGGTCAGCTCGGCCTGTGCGGCCTGCACCGCGGCCTCACCCTCGGCGCTCGCGCTCGTGCGGGTGTCGTAGTCCTGGCGCGAAATGGCCTGCGCCGCGAGCAGATGATTCGCGCGCGCCACCTCGGTCTGCGCGAGCGTCCGCCGCGTCTCAGCTTGCGCGAGATCCGCCTTCGCCTTTTCCACATCGGCTTCGTAGGGCCGAGGGTCGATGACGAAGAGGACGTCGCCCTTGTTGACCATGGCGCCTTCGGTGAATGCGACGCGTTCGACGTATCCGGAGACACGCGGACGCACGTCCACCATGTCGACCGATTCGAGATGTCCGGTGAACTCGTCCCAATCGGTGACCGATCGTCCAATGGCCGCGGCGACAGTGACTTGCGGCGCCGGCGGAGGCCCTTGGGGCTGGTCGCCCTTGGCCGAGATCGCGCGTCCTGCTGCCAAGGTGGCGAGGATCGCGAAGACTGTTCCGGCGATGATCCAGGTGCGGCGCGAGCGTGATGGCTGCGATGCGCCCGGCGACTGCGATTCAGTTTGATTCTGCATACTCGGTAGTCCTGGAGGCGATGTACGTTGATTTCCCAAACGGCGCTCCGGCCCGCGTGGTTCCATCATCGCGAAAGATTCCGTTCGATTGGTCCGTTTTTGACACAAGTCGGACGTCGACGCGCTGATGGATGATCGGGCCGCGACCAAACGGTGACCAATCGTCTGCATAGCGACGTTTGACGGATGCCGAAATCGACATTTCGCTCGAAATTCGTCGCCACTCCCCCGGACTTAGCAAATACTTAGAAATTCAAATTGAAATCTGTCGTGCGATCGACTCCAGTTGCCGTTGTCAAAAAAAAACCTGGAGATCGCGCTCGGTTAGACGTGCTTGTTGCCGCAGCCGACCGATGCGCCCTGATCCGTTGTTTTCGCTCTCATCCGTTTCAACATGAGCGTAGAAGGCTTCCATGCGGCTCCCCGAAACCGCTTGGAAAGCTTCGACGCTCATGTTGAAACGGATAACGGCGACAACAACGGATCAGAGCGGATCGGTCGGCTTGCGGAGAACGGCACGTCTCCGAGTTTGCGCGCGGTGCTTTT
>DASYXE010000517.1:0-1758 GCA_035935375.1 Gemmatimonadaceae bacterium
GTCGGGCTGCGCGGTCTCGACCGCAGTGAACGCGGAGTCCGCGGCAGCCAGCACGTCCACCTGGCCGGCAGACGCCGGATATCCGAGATCTGCGCCGCTCGCGACGGCCGGAGAACCGGGCGTGTCGAACCACGCGACCAGGGCCTGTCCGAGCACCGCGTCGCGCGCGATCTGATCTTTGCCAAAGTCGGATTTCGACGTCAGAGCCGTGATCGCCGTTTTGATCTTCTTACGCGCGTCATCCGGCTT
Organism: Gemmatimonadaceae bacterium; assembly: GCA_035935375.1. Lineage (GTDB taxonomy): Bacteria > Gemmatimonadota > Gemmatimonadetes > Gemmatimonadales > Gemmatimonadaceae > JADGGM01. Next base: position 250 of record DASYXE010000517.1, read on the forward strand.
ACCCGATGACAACTGCAACACGGTGACCTGGTTGTGCGCGCTGTTCACCTGATCGTTCGAGCCGTAGTTGATGTTGCACTTGCCGGCCGCCGCCTGCTTGTCGTTTTTCTGCGCCGCAGCGCCAGGAACCGCGAACGCGGACCAGACGAGCACGCAGCCAACCACATTGCGCCAAGCGTTCATCTACCGTTCCTCTCTGAGAGCGTTGAGCGAGCGCCTGTGCCCGCCATTCATGGTACCCGTTCGTGAAGCAGTCGTTCTCCGGCGGCACGGGCCGACGCGGCGACTTCTCGCAGCGGCCGCCCGGTTTCCGATGCCACGCGCGCGACATCCTCGTGCTCCGGCTTCGCGCGGCGCTCGCCCGTGGGCAGCGTCACGACCTTCACGCGGATGTCGTGATCGAGCGCATGCACCGTATGAACGGCGCGCGGCAAGGCATGTCGCTCGATGATCGTTCGCCGAATTCCGATCGAGGAGCTGTGCGCGAAGAGTAGTTCCTCCAGGCGATCCGCTGTGTCGCGGCTGGCAAGCACCTCGATGCGGGTGCCCGGCCTGCCTTTTTTCATCAACGTCGCGATCATCACCACGTCGAGCGCGCCCGCATCGCGCAGATGCTCGGCAACGGCGGCGAGCTGCTCGCCATCCATGTCGTCGACGTCCGTGGCAATCTGCACGAGGTGTTCCACTGCAACTCCTTGGGCTGCCGCCACCTCGGCCAATATCACGCGGAGCGCATTGGGCCGCCCCTTCGGGTCTTTCGTCCCGGCGCCGAATCCACTGCGCAGCGGCGTCAACGACACGGGCACGGGACCGCTCGAAAGTACTCGAATGAGCGCCGCACCTGTGGGCGTTACGAGCTCTCCGGAGCCCTCAGGCCCCGGATGGATCTCGACGCCCTCGAGCAGCTTGAGCGTCGCTGGAGCCGGGACTGGAAGCGTCCCGTGCGCAGTCGCGACTGTGCCATCACCGACGCTGACCGGTCCGCAGAATATGCGCTCGACTCCCAGGCGCTCGAATCCCCAGATCGAGCCTACGACATCGAGAATCGCGTCGACGGCACCGACCTCGTGCAGGTGTACGCGCTCGGGTGCGATACCATGTATCTCGCCCTCGGCCGTCGCAATCGCCATGAACGCCTTGTCCGCGCGCTCGCGCACGGAGGCTGGGACGTTGGCACGCGAGACCAGCTCGCGAATCTCGTGGATTCCGCGCGAATGTGGCTGCGGCGGAATCTCGAAATCCACCTTCGTGCACGCCACCGAGGAGCGCTTCACACGTTCGATGGCTACGGTGACGCCCTCGAGCCCCAAGTGCGACGGCAGCGCGCGCAGCCAGTCGGCGTCCAGTCCGACTTCGACCAGCGCGCCGAGGGTCATGTCGCCGGCGATGCCGCTAAAGGGATCGAGGATGGCAACGCGCATAGCTGTAAAAGTTATGCACGGGATGCGGGGCAACGCTAGCGTCCGACTGCGACCGGCGCGGCCGCGTTCTGTCGAAACGGCCAGGGAC
>DASYXE010000518.1:0-8226 GCA_035935375.1 Gemmatimonadaceae bacterium
ATGACGGCGAGCGTGAAGCCCGGCGTGAGTCGCAGCGTGCGCATCGCGTAGCGGAAGTCCTGCGCCACGGCATCGAGGAACGCGACGCCGCGCGCATCGCGGTCGTCCTCCTTGATCCGCTCGACACCGCCTAACGCAATACGCGCGCGACGCTCCGCCTCGTGGCGAGGCACGCCCGCGCGCACGTATTTCTCCGCCTCGCGCTCGAGGTGAAAGCGCAACTCCTCGTCCAGCTCGCGCTCGACCGCGTCGCGCCGCGCCACCGCGCGCAGGCGATGCAGGAGCTCACTGAAGGGTCGGCCGAGCATGCGTCACTGCATGTCGAGCACGAGCGAGACGGCGGTGGTCAGCTTCTGCCACGCATCCATTTCGGCGCCCAGTTGCTTGCGGCCGGCGCGCGTGAGCTCGTAGAACTTGGCGTGCCGGTTGTTGTCCGACGGGCCCCAGCTCGCCTTGATCCATCCGCGCCGCTCGAGGCGGTGCAGCGCGGGATAGAGCGAACCCTGCGGCACGTCGAGCATTGCGCGCGACACCTGCCGGAGCCGCTCCGAAATCGCCCAGCCATGCTGCGGCTGGAGCGAGAGCGCCTTCAGGATGAGCAGATCGAGTGTGCCCTGCGGAAGATCGAGGCGGTCCATGTGGTCCCCTTGTGCTTCTACAGGATAGCGGCCCTCCTGTAGAAGTGCAAGGGAGGGCCAGGCGCGCCGGCGCGCGATCCCCTACACCGCCGCCGCCTGCCCCGCGGCGACCGGCAGCACGAGCGTGAACGTCGATCCCACCCCAAGCACGCTCGCCACCGTCAAGTCGCCCCCCATCGCCCGCGCCAGATGCCGGCTGATCGCCAGGCCTAACCCGACGCCCTGCTGGCTCCCCTGCGTCGCCTGCCGATCCACCTGGACGAAGGGCTCGAAGACGCTCGCCAGCTTCTCCTGCGGAATGCCCCGACCCGTGTCCGCCACACGCACCGCCACCACGCGCTGGCCGTTCATGGATCGATGCTCGCTCATGTGCGGCACCGCATCGCACGACACGTGGACACTCCCCCCGCTCGCCGTGAACTTGCACGCGTTGGTGAGCAAGTTGAGCAGGATCTGCTGCAGTTTTTCCGCGTCCGCGTACACGGTGAGCGCATCGCTCGCCCGCGTCTCGCTGAACGCGAGTCCCTTGGCGTGCATCTGCGGCGCCATGAGCGTTTCGACGTTCGCCATCACGTCGGCCATGCGCACGTCGCCTACCTGTAAGTCGAGGCGGCCCGACTCGATCCGCGCCAGATTCAGGATGTCGTTGATCAGCGAGAGCAGATGCTGCCCGCTCCGTTTGATACGCGTGAGATCTTCGCGCTGCGCATCGGTGACCGGACCGCGCAGCTCCATGCTCAGCAGATCCACGTAGCCGCTGATCGCGTTGAGCGGCGTCCGCAGCTCGTGGCTCATCGTCGCCAAGAACTCCGACTTGGCGGCGCTCGCCGTTTCGGCCGCCTGCCGCGCCGCTTGCGCGGCCCGTCGTTCATTCTCGAGATCGAGTACCGCGCGCTCGAGCTCGACGTTCACCGAGTGCATCTCGTCGTTGGCGTTCGTCAACTCCTCCGACTGCATTTCCATTTCGGTCGCCTGTTCATGGAGATGCTGCTGCTGGTGCTCCATCTCGACCGCCTGCTCTTGCAGCTGCTGATTCTGGAACTCCAGCTCCTGCGCCTGGTCTTCGAGCCGCTGGTTCGAGGTGTCGAGGTCCCGCGTTAGGCGCTCGTGCGCCGCCGCGTGGCGCGACAGCAGCGTGTTCACGAGCAGCGCGACCAGCACCGCCAGGATCGCCCCGACGACGAGCACCCATGTGATGATGCCGGCCAGGCGCGTCTGGCGTGCCGTATGCGTCGCCAGGAGCGTTGTCTCCCGCTGCTCCATTGCGGCGGCGATGCGCCGTGCGCCATCCATGTATCGTTTGCCGCGACCGCTGTCGACGATGGCCACAGCCGAATCGCGCCGGCCGACGCGCGCCATCGCGATGGTCGTGTCCAGCTCTGCGAATTTTCTGGCGCTCAGCGTCGCGAGCGAGTCGACCCGCATGAGCTGGTTGGGGCGGCCGGCCAGCAGCATGCGCAGCGAGTCCAACGCGCTCGTCGCGTCACGCTCGGCCGCGAGGTACGGCTCCAGATAGGTCCCGCGCCCCGTGAGCAAGTACCCGCGCTGGCCGGTTTCGGCGTCCGTTAGGCGGGCGAGCACGCGCTCCACCTGCTCGATGACCCGGTGGGTGTGCGCGACCTCGGCACGGCCCCGAATCTCCGCCTGCAGTGCCGCGAAGACGAGCCCCGCGAACACCAGGACAACCGTGGGTGGGATCACCACCGCCGCCGTATGCTGCGCCCGCGACCACTCCGCTATGCGCGCCGCAATTCCGCGGTGCCGGGGTGTCGCTTCCCTGTGCGTTGCCATCGACACGCATCAGAACCTAGAGCACGGTCCGGATGACGCAAGTTGCGCAACCGCTTCCATTTCAACATGGATGAACCTATTTCATGGCTGCGGCCCAGGTCGTCGTTGGACTCCGTAGCCCGCTCTGTCCTCGCCGTCGAAGGCGAGGCGAATGGCCGCATTCTTGCGCGCCTTTTGTTGGCTGTGCGGGAACGGGGCCGCCATCAGCCTACGCTCTCGGTACGAATGACCCTATTTGGCGGGTATCGGCGGTAGATGACGGACAGCATGGGATCGAGGAGGCCAAGGCGCGACGACGCGCCTAAGGAGCCATCCGATGTACCTACCCATCAGGTGCGCGCCGCCGGGGACACCGGCGCGCCACTGCTGTCTTTGTCGGATACGGCGCTCTATCAGCGCCTCGTCGAGAGCGTGCAGGACTACGCCATCTTCGCCCTCGACACCGAGGGTTACATCCGCAGTTGGAACGCCGGCGCGCAGCGCTTCAAGGGCTACACGGCCGCGGAAGCGATCGGCCAGCACTTCTCGATCTTCTATCCCCGCGAGCTCGTGGCTGAAGGGTTCCCCGCGTTCGAGCTCCGCACCGCGGCGAACACCGGCCGGTTCGAGGACGAGGGCTGGCGGCTGCGCAAAGACGGATCGCGCTTCTGGGCGAACGTCGTCATCACCGCGCTGCGCGATGCGAATGGTCAGCTCCTCGGCTTCGCAAAAGTAACGCGCGACTTGACGGAACGACGCAACGCGGAAGAAGCCCTGCGCATCAGCGAGCAGAATTTCCGTTTGCTCATCGAGGGCGTGCGAGACGCCGCGATCTACATGCTCGATCCCGCAGGCCGCGTGGCCACCTGGAATGCCGGCGCAGAACGCATCAAGGGTTATGTCGCGTCCGAAATCATCGGGCAGCCGGTCTCCACCTTCTACCTACCGGAGGACATCGCGGCGGAAAAGCCCGAAGAACATCTCGAGGTCGCGCTATCGACGGGCAAGTTCGAGGAAGAGGGATGGCGCGTTCGACGCGACGGGACGCGGTTCTGGGCGAGCGTGGTGATGACCCCGCTCCGCAACGACCAAGGGAAGCTCGTCGGTTTCACGAAGGTGACGCGCGACCTCACGGAGCGCCGCGCACTCGAGGAACGGGCGCTGGCCGACGCGCGCCGCGTCGCGGCGGAAGAGGCCAAGCTGGCGGAAGCCGCGGTCCGCGAGGACGAGTTGCGGCAGCTCGCGTCGAAGCTGCGCTGGCGCACGACACAGCTCGAGGCGCGGACGCGCGACGCGCGTGACGCCCAGCGGCGCGCCGACGCCGCCAACCGCGCCAAGGGCGAGTTTCTCGCCGCGATGTCGCACGAGCTGCGCACGCCGCTCAACGCCATCGGCGGCTACGCGGACCTGTTGCTGATGGGCCTCTCCGGTCCGGTGACGGCGCAGCAAGTGGAACAGTTAGGCCGCATCAAGCGGAGCCAGGAGCATCTGTTAGGCATCATCAACGACATCCTCAACTTCAGCCGCGTCGAGGCGGGGCAGCTCAGCTACGACTTCGGACCCGTTCCGGTCCACGAGGTCGTCGACGCCGTCGTCCGCATGCTCGCGCCCCAGGCGACGGCGAAGGGCGTGCGCCTGCAGGCAACGGGCTGCGGGGCGGACCTCGTGGCGTGGGCGGACCGGCTCAAGACCGAGCAGATCGTGCTCAACCTCGTGTCGAACGCCGTCAAGTTCACGTCGAGCGGCGGCTCGGTCGGCGTCTCGTGCGACCAATTCGACGCCGAACGCATCGCCCTACGTGTGGCCGACACGGGCTGCGGCATTCCCGCCGATCAGCTCGACGTGGTGTTCGAGCCCTTCGTGCAGGTCGGCCGCACGCTGACCAGCGCCCCCGAAGGCGCCGGGTTAGGCCTGGCCATCAGCCGCGACCTCGCGCGCGCGATGAAGGGAGACATCCGGGCCAAGAGCACCGTCGATGTCGGCTCGCTCTTCACCCTCCCGCTTCCGGCGAAGCGAGAGGAGCATCAGGTCGGCGCGCCCTGACGCGCCCTACCGTTGCACGTTCTCAGCTCGCCAGCTCCTTTCGCCAGTCCAACCAATAGGCCAGCGCAGGACCCCGCCGTCCTTCGTACGCGAGTTGCGCCACCAGCAGCGTGAACGGCTCGGTGTACCGCGCGATGTCGAGCGCGCCGGCATCGACGGGATCGAACCCGACGTCGCGAATCAGACGTGCGGCAGTCTTCTTGGCGCGCGCGTCGTCTCCGCAATAGACCATGCTCGGTCGCGTTTTATTCGTGCGCGACTTGTACACGCTGAACAAGACCTCGCTCGGCACCGTGCTGAAGGCGGAGACGACGTGCGCCTTGGGCACCTGTTTCGCGAGCTGCTCGGCACCCGACGACGTGTGCCCGACGACGAGCGCGGTGTCGTCCGCGTTCATGGGCAGCGAGCAGGTCACGATGACTTTGCCGGACACGTCACCCGCGTTCTCTAGCACGTCGTTCACGCGGGACCAGTGCACCGCGAGCAGGAGCGCATCGGCGGACTCCGTCGCTTGGGCCGGCGTGCCCGCGCGTGCACCGTGGCCGGCCTCATGCGCCAATCGGTCGAGCTTGCGGTCATCGCGCGAATAGCTGAACACCACGTCGTGACCTGCGCGGGCGAAGATGGTTCCGAGCTTGGCTCCCATCAACCCAGAGCCGAGTATGCCGATGCGCATGCGTTTCTCCTTCGCGGGGGAATGGAACGAACCGACCGACCGGCAATCGCCGGGCCGCGGCGTCCCGAATCGGCCCTCCTATCGTCTATCGATGGGTCTTGACAAACCGGACCGGCCGTTCGATTCTTCCCATCGTCTATCGATAGGAAGGACGGACGCCCATGTCGACCGCCGCCGAGCTCCTGCCGGGCACGCTGGATCTGATCGTGCTGCGCACGCTCCTGCGCGGGCCCATGCATGGATACGGCATCGCGCAGCGCGTGAAAGAAATCTCCAAGGACGTGCTGCAGGTGGGCGAGAGTTCGCTCTACCCGGCCCTCCAGCGCTTGCTGCTCGACGGATACGTGAAAGCCGAATGGGGTGCGTCCGAAAATAATCGGCGAGCGCGATTTTACACGCTCACCGCGGCCGGCCGGCGGCAGCTCGAGAGCGAGCGCGAAGAGTTCGAGCGCATCGTCGGCGCCATTCACGCCGTGTTGCGATTCGCCTGAGGTCGCCATGCGCTTCCTCCGTCGCCTCGCGCATTGGTCTCGCTCGCGCGCGCATGGCACCGAGCTGCAGGAGGAGCTCGCGTTTCATCGCGAGATGGTCGAACGCGATCTCGTGGCCCGCGGGGTTTCGCCCGACGCGGCGCGGCTCGCGGCCCGGCGCGCGATGGGCAACGAGACGCTGAACCGCGAAGACGCGCGGTCGGTGTGGGTCTGGTGGTGGCTCGACGCGCTGCGGCAGGACGCCGGGTACACCGTGCGCAGCCTCCGCAAGAGCCCGGGCTTCACGGCCGCGGTGGTGCTCACGCTCGCGTTAGGCCTGGGCGCCAATGCGGCCATGTTCGCGGTGGTCGATCGCATTCTGTTTCGCGCACCGCCGCGCGTGATCGACCCGGCTACCGTGCACCGGGTGTATCTCTATCGCACGTCGGACGGCATCGAGGCCGAGCGCAGCGGACAGTACGCGCGCTATACGGACCTGGCGCACTGGACATCGTCCTTCTCGCTGGTGGCGGCGGTCGAGGAGCGCGCGCTGCCGGTCGGCACGGGCGACGCCACGCGCGAGCTGCCCATCGGGATCGTCACCGCGAGCTTCTTCCGCTTCTTCGACGCGCCGCCGGTGTTAGGCCGGTATTTCACGCCGGACGAGGACAGGCCGCCGGTCGGTGCAGCCGTCGCGGTGCTCACGAACGCAGCATGGCAAACGCAGTACGGCGGCCGACGCGATGTGATCGGATCGACCATCGCCATCGGGTCCACGCGGTTCACCGTCATCGGCGTCGCACCGCCCGGCTTCGTGGGCTTGTGGCCGGAGCGACCACCGGCGGCGTTCATTCCGGTGAGCGCCTTCGGTCCGATGGGCAGTAGCCCGTCGTGGTGGTCTTCATATGGTCATGCCATTGGCATTTCGATGATCGTGCGCCGCAGGCCCGGCGTGAGTGTCGTGGCCGCAACCGCGGACCTGACGAGCGCGCTCCGGCGGAGCTACCAGCATCAGATCGACGTTGAGCTGCCGAACGGGCCATGGACGCTGGCGTCACTGCGGCCGCGCGCCGTCGTGGCGTCCATACTCAGCGAGCGCGGCCCCGAGGCGTCGAGCTTCGCGCGCGTCGCGCTGTGGCTGTCGGGCGTGGCGTTCGTCGTGCTGCTCATCGCGTGCGCCAACGTCGCCAATCTGCTCCTCGCCCGCACGCTCAAGCGGCGGCGGGAGATCGCGGTGCGCATTGCGTTAGGCGTTGGCCGCGCCCGCCTCACGGCGCAGCTCATCCTCGAGGGCGTGCTGCTCGCCACCCTCGCCGGTGTGGCCGGCGTGGTGAGCGCGACATGGACGAGCGCAGCCATGCAACGGCTCTTCCTGCCCACCGACGTCGCGCCGGCGGTGCTCACCGACCCGCGCACCACCGCGTTCGCGATCGGGATCGCCGTCGTGGTCGGTATCGCCACGGGCATCGTGCCCGCACTGCAGATCGGCCGTCGCAGCCTCACCGCCGATCTCAAGGCCGGCGCGCGCGAGGGCACCTATCAACACGCGCGTTTGCGCGGCGGCCTCCTGGTTGCTCAGGGCGCGTTGTCGGTCGTGCTGCTCGTCGGAGCCGGGTTGTTCGTCCGCAGCCTGCGCAACGTCCGGCATGTGCCGCTCGGCTACGATGCGAAGCCTGTGCTGGTGGTGGATCTCAACATGCGCGGCGTGGCGCTCGACAGCGCCCACCTCGCGGCGCTCAACGAACGGCTGCTCGCGACGTCGTTAGGCGTGGCTGGCGTCGAGCGCGCCACCTTCATGAAGACCGTGCCGTTCGAGGGCATCGAGTCGACGGCGCTGTTCGTGGCCGGCATCGATTCGGTGGATCGGCTCGGCGAGTTCGACCTGAACGGCGTGTCGCCCGATTACTTCGCGACGATGGGAACGCGCATCCTCCGCGGCCGCGGATTTTTGCCATCGGACGGCCCGCGCTCGGCGCCTGTGATGATCGTCGGCGCGTCGATGGCGCAAGCACTGTGGCCGCGCGCGAATCCGATCGACGAGTGCGTGAGACTCGCGGTCGCGGACGCGCCGTGTACTACCGTCGTCGGCGTCGCGGAAGACGTCCACACGCACACCCTGGGCGACGAGCGCGGCAATTACTTCTATTATCTGCCGGCGGCGCAGATGAAGCCGGACTACACGGGACTCTTCGTCCGCGCGCGCAACCCGGCGCGGCTGGCGCCGGCCCTACGGAGCCGCTTGCAAGCCGACATGCCCGGTGCGTCCTACGTCACGGTGCGGCCGTTGTCGGAGGTGATCGGCGACCAGGAGCGCTCGTGGGCGGTGGGCGCCGCGGCGTTTTCCGCGTTCGGCGCGCTCGCCTTGGGCATGGCGGCGCTGGGCCTGTACAGTGTGATCGCCTATGGCGTTGCCCAACGCAAGCACGAGTTAGGCGTGCGCGTCGCGTTGGGTGCGCGCGCTGCCGACATCACCCGGCTCGTGGTCGGCGAGAGTGTCCGCTTTGCGCTGCTCGGCCTCGCGATCGGTGCGTGCGCGAGCCTCGCTGCCGCACGCTGGATCGCGCCGCTATTGTTCCAGGAGTCGCCACGCGATCCGTTGGTGTTCGGCGTCGCCGGTCTGGTGCTCATC
>DASYXE010000519.1:0-7069 GCA_035935375.1 Gemmatimonadaceae bacterium
CGGCCCGCGTTCGCGGGCCGTGCCCCGGGCTGCTTCAATCCGCCGTCCGCTTTCACCGCCGCCGAGCTCCCTGTGCCGCCGCCGGTCGCCGCACTCAGGTCGCCCTCGAGGAAGCTCGTGTCGTGGTGGCGCGCCTTGAGCATGCCGGCAAAGCCCTGCTTGTCGCTCGCCTTCACGTACGCTTCGCGCGGCTCGACGAGCTTGTTGTCCACCAGGTCGATCAAGGCGTCGTTGAGCGTCACCATGCCTAACCGCTTGGACGTCTGCAGGATCGACGGGATCTGGAACGTCTTGCCTTCGCGGATCAGGTTCGAGATCGCCGGAATCGTGAGCAGCACTTCCCGCGCGGCCACCCGGCCCCCGCCGATTTTCTTGCACAGCACCTGCGAGATCACGCCGCGCAGCGACTCCGAGAGCATCACGCGGATCTGCGCCTGACGGTCCGGCGGGAACTGGTCGATGAGGCGGTCCACCGTGCTCACGGCGCTCGTCGTGTGCAGCGTGCCGAACACCAGGTGTCCGGTTTCGGCCGTCTCGATCGCGATCGACACGGTCTCGAGGTCGCGCAGCTCGCCCACCAGAATGATGTCGGGATCTTCGCGCAGCGCCGCGCGCAGCGCGTGCTTGAACGACTGCGTGTGGAGACCCACTTGCCGCTGCGTGATGATGCACTGCTTGTTCTGGTGCACGAACTCGATCGGGTCTTCGATCGTGACCACGTGGTCGGAGCGCGAGCGGTTGACGATGTCGATGAGCGCGCACAGCGTGGTCGACTTGCCGGATCCCGTCGGGCCGGTGACGAGCACGAGGCCGCGCGGCAAGTGACAGAGCCGCTGCACCTCTTCCGTTAGGCCAAGCTCGTTGGCGGTGACGACGCGCGCCGGGATGACGCGGAAGACGGCCGCCGCGCCGCGGCGGTCGCGCAGCGCGTTGCAGCGGAAGCGCGCCAGGCCTTCGATCTCGTACGCGAAGTCCGTGTCGTTGATGCTGTCGTACTCGCGACGGTTCCGGTCCGGCATGAGCGCGAGCATCATCGCCTCGAGCGTCGCGTTGTCGAGCGGCGCTTTCCCTTCGATGCGCGTCATCTCGCCGTGCAGTCGCAGAATGGGCGGCTCGCTCACGCGCAGGTGCAGGTCCGACGCGCCGCGGGTGACCAGCTGCTCGAGCAGATACTGGATTTCGCGGCGGACTTCGTCGGACACGGGCGGCGCGGCGTCGCGCTCGTCCACGGCGATCGCCGTCGCGCCGCTCGTGCGTAGCTCCGGCATGGCCGGCGCGCGGTCGGCGGATGCCGGGGCGGCGTCCGTTGGGCGAACCGATGCGGCCGGCGTCGCGTCGACCTGCGGCCGAATCTCCACCGACTGCCCCGTTGGGCCTAACGCCACGCGCACGTCGTAGACCACGCGCTCGTACGTGTACACAAACGCGGCATCGCCGCCCGCGCCGACGGTATCGCGCGCGTCCGGCGGCGCGACCTCCAGCAGCACCGTGCGCAGTTGGGCGGCGCGCAACGGCTGCTTGGTGACGGGCCGCGCGACGTTCGCGATGGACATCCGCGCGACGTCATCGGCGGCGAGCGTCAGGAGGTCGGCGTGGCTGTTCACCATCGCGGCAAGGAACCGATCCAGATAGGCCATGTCAGTCCAGCGGGCGTACACATTCGATCATCGCGCGATTGACGAGACGCACGCCCTGATCGGTGTACAGCGTGAGGAAGGCTTGATCGCAGTCGTTCAGGTAGTCGAGCAGGCGCGGGCGGTCGGCGCGGACCTCGAGCCGCATCGAACCGAAGTGCGTAATGCCGCCGGCGAGGGTGATCTGCAGCAGCGACATCGGCGCGGATGCCCGGATCTCGTCCGGGTCGTCGGCCAAGGGCAGGCCGGCCACCTCGACGATGCGCGCCTTACACATGAGAAGAACCTCACCGCTGTCCAGCTCGATCGGAAAAAATGCGTCCGAGTCGTTGAACACAGCGACCGGATCGAGCTGGCCGGCGTGGCCTAACAGCGGAGCCGGCACGAAGATCCGCCCCGTCACCACCTCGCCCCCGATGAGCGTCAGAGTGACCTCCAGACGCTCCTTTGCGATCCGATATGTGTCCACGGCGGAATTCAAGGCGGGGCCAGCACTTGTGAGAGCAATGAGAGGACGATGAGAGACGCGCCACCGCGAGCGGGAGTCACGGTGGAACTCCCGGCTACGCGTGCAGATGCAGCTCGCGCTCGTACATCTCCTGCTGCTCGATCTGGACCGTGACGTGCTGGATGCCGAACAACCGCATCGCGTCCAGGACGTGTTCCAGGACGTGCTGGTGCCGCTCGGGCTCGCGGACGATGGCGTGCGTGCTCATGGCAATGACGCCGGACGTCACCGTCCACACGTGCAGGTCGTGCACGGCCTCGATGCCGGGGATCGCCTCGAGCTGCGCGCGCACGGCGCCCAACGAGATGTGCGACGGCGTGGACTCGAGCATCACGTCCACCGATTCACGGACCAACGCCCACGCGCTGCGCAGGATCAACAGCGACACGATGATCGACGCGATCGGATCGGCGAGATGCCACCCCGTCGTCCGAATGATCAGGGCCGCGACGACGGTGCCCACGGAGCCCAACAGGTCGCCCAGGATGTGCAGGTAGGCCCCGCGCAAATTGAGACTCGACTCGCTCGCCGGATGCAGCGTGCGCGCCGAGATCACGTTAGCCAGGAGTCCGACGAGGGCGATCACGAGCATGAGGCCGCCTGCGACGGGCTCGGGCTGCCGGATGCGCGAGACGGCTTCCCAGACGATGAGCGCCGAGATCACGAGCAGCGCGCCGCCGTTGAGAAACGCGGCCAAGATCTCGAGCCGCAGGTAGCCGTACGTTCGTTTAGGCGTCTCCGGTCGCCGGCTGAACCACGTCACGAACAACGTGAGGCCGAGGGCCGCGACATCGGTGAGCATGTGTCCGGCGTCGGCGAGCAGCGTGAGCGAGTTGGCCACGAACCCACCCACGAGCTCGGCGACCAACACGAGCAGTGTGATCGCGAGCGCGATACGCAGGCGGCCGGCCTGCGACGCGCCGTCGTGCCCGTGTGAATGTCCGGGACCGTGCGAGTGCCCGTGTTCGTGCGACTCGGAATGCGCGTGCGCTGGAGGCATCGTGGCGCTGAGGATATGTGGCGCGGCGGGCGGACGGAAGGTCGGGCGGGTTATCCCACCAGTTTCCTTGTCGTCATCCTTGGCTATTTCGCGGCGAGCACGCGTGCGATACGCGCACACTCGAACACGGCGCGGATGAAGCTCGATGGGTCCGCGAGTCCCCGGCCGGCGATGTCCAACGCAGTGCCGTGATCCGGCGACGTGCGCGGAAACGGAAGACCGAGCGTCACGTTCACCGCGTTGCCGAACGATGCGACTTTGATCGCCGTCATGCCGACATCGTGATACGGCGCGATCACGGCGTCGAACTCGCCGCGCATCGCGCGCACGAACACCGTGTCGGCGGAAAACGGACCCGCGAGTCCGCTCTCGCGAGCAGCGGGCGCGAGCAGCTCTTCGTCTTCGGCGCCGAAGCGGCCGCGGTCGCCCGCATGTGGATTGAGCGCGCACAGCGCGATGCGCGGTTGGGCAAGCCCGTACCAGTCCTGCAACCCGCGACGCGTCACCTCTGCCGCCCCGACGATCGCGTTGCGCGTGAGGGCGTGCGCCACCTCGCGCAGCGGAATGTGCGTGGTGGCGAGGACCACGCGCAGACGATCGGATGCGAGCATCATCGCGACGCGCGAGCCCGTGAGGTGCGCGAGCATCTCGGTGTGCCCGGGAAAATCGAACCCGCCGGCGAGCAGCGCGTGCTTGTCGATGGGCGCGGTGACGATGCCCTGCACCGCACCGCGTTGGGCAAGCTCCACCGCGCGTGCGATGGCGCGCCCGGCCAGTGCGCCCGCTACCGCCTCGCCACTGCCCGACTTCCAATCCCCAACGGATTCGTCCACCGTTAGGCTCGGCCCGCGCGGGCCCACGAGCACCAACTCGGCGACGGCGTGCAGCGCGTCGTCGCGCGCCGCGCGCTCGACGATTTCCGGACCGATGCCGCGCGGATCGCCGAGGGTGACGGCGAGGCGGGGGCGGCTCACGCGTCGACGCCCGGCGCGCGGTCGTCCCGCAGCACGCGGTAGAGCGTTTTCGCCTGCGCGCGACTCACGTTGGATCCGATGTCGCCCGTGAGCTCGATGACGAGCGACCGGTTGGCGTATTCGATGCCGAGGCGATCGCCGGCGCGCACCTCGGTGGATGCTTTCGCGCGCGTGCCGTTCACCGTCACGGCCCCCACGTCACAGGCTTCCTTCCCCTCGCTTCTGCTGCGGACGAGCAGCAATCGCTTCAGCGCGAGGTCCACACGCACTGCTCAGGGCACGTTCAAGACGGCGACGTACGTCTCCTTGCGCAGCGAATCGAGATAGTGGCGAATCGCCTTCTGTTGCGCCAGCTGGTCGCGGATGCGCTCCCGATAATCGGCGAGCGTCGGCTCCCGCGCGCCACTGATGGACGTGAGCTCGAGGATGAAGAACTTGGGCACGCCGCGCGTGTTGTCCTGGATCGTGAACGGATCGAGGATGTCGCCCGATTTGTGTCCCGCGATCGCCGCCTGATACTCCTTGGGGAGCTGCGCCTGTGGGAACGGCTCGGGCATCAACTTCTCTTCCGACGGATCGTGATACTTGGCGGCGAGGCTGTCGTACGATGCGCCGTGGCGCCACAGCTTGGCCACGCTGTCGGCGAGCACGCGGGCGCGCGCGACGTCGGCCGAATCGATTTTCGGGCGAATCAGAATCTGCCGACCCCGCACTTCCGCCGGCTGCACCCGATCGATCTTGATGATGTGGTAGCCGAACACCGTCTTGATGACGGGACTCACCTGGCCCGGCGGCAACGCGAAGTACAGCGCGTCGAAGTTAGGCACGAACTCGCCGCGCCGGTGCCAGCCGAGGTCGCCGCCCTGATCTTTGGTCGTCGCATCCATCGATTCGCGCTTGGCGATCTGCGCGAAATCGCCGCCTTTCCGAATCTCGGCGAGCAGCGAGTCCATCTTGAACAGCGCCGCCGAATCTTCCTTGGGGCTCGGCTGCGGGGAAATCACGATCTGCTTGTACGTGACCGTGGCCGGCAGCTTCTGGATCTGTCCCTTGCTCTCCTGGAAGAAGGAATCCACTTCCGCTTCGGAGACCGGCAAGTTCGCGAGCTTGCCGTCGCCGCGCAGCTTCTCGAACAACTTCTGCTGGAGCGATTCGCGGCGCGCTTTGTCGAGCAGAAAGCGGCGGAACTCATCGGGCGTCGCGAAGCCCGACAGCTTGAGCTGCTTGCGGAATTCGTCCTCGCTCGCGAACCGACCGCGGATCTGTTGGAAGCGTTGGTCGACCTCGGTGGCGAGGTCGTTGTCGCTGACATCGATTTTCTCGACGTGTGCCTGCTGGACCAGCAGCTCCTCGTCGATGATCGACGACAGGATGTCGTGGATCATGCGCGACTGCCCAACGGAGTCCGCCGGCAGCTGTGCACCCTGCGCGCGGGCCGCGTTGATGGCGTCCTCGATGTCGCTGCGCAGAATGGGTTGCGTGCCGACGACGGCGACGACACCGTCGATCGGAACGACGGTGCCGGGCGGCGGCATCTCCGGCCCGCCCGGCGACGGTGCGCTGTCGGGTAGCGCCGGCATCGTCAGCTTGGGCGCGACTAACGTGTCGTGCGAGGCCGTCGTGTCGTGCGTCGCGGTCGAGTCTCGCACCGTAGTATCGCGTGCCGTCGTATTGCGCGCGGTTGTCGTATCACGCGCCGTGCTGTCGCGCCTGGTGGTCGAGTCCTGCGCCAGGATCGGCGCAGCACCCAGGAGCAGTGCCGCCAGCGTCGCTGTCGAAAAACGCAAGCTCATCATACCGGTGCTACCCACAGTGCTGGATACAAAGTTCCATTACGGCTTCTTGGCGCCGGTGTCCGACTTGGCGGGCGCCGGCGGCGGTCCGAGCGGGACCTCGGACGGCGGCCGATTCTTGGCGCGCACGGAGTCCTGCTTCGCCTTTTCCTTGTTCGCCTGATCGGTGGCGGACTGGAGCGCGGCGTCGTTCACCTTCCAGGCGTACTTCGCGCGCAGCAACTCTTCGATCGGCGGCGGCACCGCGATGTACTGCGCCTGCTGCGTCATCAGCTTGTCGAGATACTGATCCGCGCGCGTGGCGGCGATGCGTTCGCGCTCGGCCGGCGTCTTGCCGCTGTCGGCGAGCGACTTGGGCGACACGCCTAACCGATCCCACAGGGCCGTGACCGCCTGCGAGAATCGCGAGTGCAGCTGCGCGAGATCGGTGGAGTCGAGCTGGATGTTCGCGCTGTCGGCCTCGTGGAGCACGAGCTCGTTGCGCTCGACGTTCTTGATGAACTCGGTCACCTGGCTGTCGGGCGCCTGCTTGAGGCCCATCTCGATCTGCTGCTTCTGGGGGTAGGCGTCCACCCACTTGACGAGTCTGCCTAACGTAAGAGAACCCGCGGTCGAGGTGGCGAGCACGACGTCGTCGTTCGCGTGGGCGTCGAGGTCCTTCGACGCGTCGCGCAACACGCTGAGCGCATTGTCGCGCACCTTCACGTTGCCATTCGTCTCGAGGCTCACGATCCACAGGCTGTCCGCGTGGCGCATCGCGTCCTGATTGACCTGGCGGCCGAAGTCATCCTTGACCTCGGGGAACGTCGAACGGCGAATGATGTGGTAGCCGAACTGCGTCTCGACCACCGGTGAGATCTCGCCCGGTTTGAGCGCGAGCACCGCATCCTCGAACTGCTTGACCATCATCCCCTTGGGGAACAGTCCGAGACTGCCACCGCGGGCCGCCGAGCTCGGGTCCTGGCTGTTCTTCCGCGCGAGGTCGGCGAAGTTCTGGTCGGTCACTTGCTTGCGTAGCGCTTCCGCCTTCTTGTGGATCGAGTCCTTCACGGCCTGACTCGCGCCGGTTGCTGGTACGCGGTCGCGTGTACACGTGCGTGCTCTGCGTGAGGCGGTCGATGAAGCCCTCGGCGCTGCCGGCGTTCTCGATCTCATCCACC
>DASYXE010000520.1:0-2597 GCA_035935375.1 Gemmatimonadaceae bacterium
CCGATTCAGCCGCTCACGGGCGTGTTCGCGTACGGCTGGAACGAATCGGATTTGGGCAAGGACATTCTGCCGGTACTGCGGAGGCACCACCTGGCGAATCTCGAGGATCCGGAACCGGAGCAGGTTCGCTTCATTCGCAGCGACCAGTACAGCTTCATCCAGCGCGGCATTCCCGCGCTGGCGTTCAAGGTGGGCTACACGAAAGACTCGCGCGGTGATTCGACGGTGACGACCTGGCTCGAGACGCGCTACCACAAGCCGTCCGACGATGTCATGCAGCCGGTGAACTTCCAGACGGCCATCGCGTTCGACGCGATGTATTTCGACATCGTGCGCGCCGTGGCCGACCGCCCAACGCGGCCGGCGTGGTATCACGAGAGCGTGTTCGCCTCGATCAAGCGGCCGGGTCAGTAAGGGAGCCGTGCGAGGCGGTGCGCCAGAGGCGGTTGGCCATCACCCGCCGCTCCCCGGCAGCCGCAGGGGCCGCGTCTTGGTGAGGGTGTCCCAGTGCATTTCCCCGATCTGCCGCTCGATCTGCGTGATGCGATCGGTGAGCTCCTTGGCCGGCGCTGCGTTCGGCGCGTGCACTTTCCCAAGCGCGATGAAGCTCTCCATCATCGTTTTGTAGGCGTAGGGCGAGTAGCCCGCCTTGACCGCGATCTCCGCGCCTAACGAATCGCACCGGTACTCGAGCACCTGGCCGTAGCTCGCGCCGAATTCGCCCCAGCGCCATTGGGAGAAGTTGGTCACGTCGCGGTGCGTGCTGGTCACGAGGCTGTCGATGCGGCGCGACACCTGTCCGTTGTCGATGTGCTCGATCTCGTGCGCGATCACCGCGGCGGCTTCGTCCTCCGTGCCCATGTACGACAGGATGCCGCCCCAGATGACGATGTGCCCGCCGGGCAGCGCGAAGCCGCTCTTGATGCCGGGGTGCGGATCGAAGTGGATGGTCCACGGCAGCTTGCGCTTGGTGTAGCGGCCCAGCGAGTCCGCAATGCCCTGCAGGTAAGCCTGGATGCGATCGCTCTCCGGCGTCGGCTGGATGCCGCGCGTGCTGTCGAACTGCCGGGCGAGGGCGGCGCCGAGCGCGATCTCCTGCGAGTCGGTGGCGCTGAGCGCGGACGGTGCCGGCGATCTCGCGCCGGCGTGCGCCTTCGTGCCTAACGCAAGCACGGCGGCGGCGATGAGCACGAGCGTGTCGATCACGACGAACCTGCGGCTCATGGAGCCCTCGGGAATGACTTGGATGGCGGCGCCGGACTCGAGCTGGTGGCGCGGGAGCGAGTGGGCCGAACGTTACTGCGGGTGCGCAGAGTAGGGTAGACGCCGCCGCACGAGACACTGGGCGGCGCGCACGAAATGTCAGCGGCGCGTCAGAGCACGTCCCCTGTTCGAGCCCCGCGACACCGTCTTTCCGCGCGTCCGCGGCGGCGGGTCGGCCAGTTTCCAGAAGAGCCGCTCGCCGATCACTGTCACCTTGTGACCCTTCGCGGCAAGCCGGCGCACTTCGATGAGCTTCGAGCCGCCGTCCTTGCCCGCGATTTGCTGCTTGTTAGGCCGGCCGCGGATCAGAATGTCGGTCGTGTGGCCCGGCTTCGACTGCACGATCGCGCCGGCCTTCTTCGCGGCGGCGATCGCGGTGTCCCGCGGACGCACGAGAAATCCGGTGAACGAGACGCGCTTGCCGGCCAACCGATCGACGCGGCCGAGTTTCGGCTGCGTGGGCCGGCGGCGCAGCGCTTCGATCAACTCGCTGGCGGCACTGTATCGCTGGCCGCGGGAGCCCAGGCAGCGATGGATCACTTCCTTCAGGTGGTCGGTGCAGGGCAGCAGGCGGACATCCTTGCTCCGCACGGCGCTGCCGATGTCGCCGCGCATCAGCATCACCGCGAGCAGGCCGACCTGATACACGTCGTCGCGCTTCTGCCACCGGCGCACGCGGCCCCACGCGATTTCGTTCGGCGCGTGCATCCGGTTGAACGCATCGGCGGTGACGCCGCGACGGTTGATCTGGTGCGTCGCGATGCCGAAGTCGCCTAACTTCAACCGCTCGCCCTCGCAGACGAACACGTTGAACGGCGTGAGGTCGCGGTGCAGCGCTTGGCCGCGGTGCAGGGCGTCGAGCACGTCGAGAATCGCGGCGATTTCGCGGCGCACGTACCGCTCGCTCTGCGGCCCGACGCGCTCGAGCCACGAGCCCAGGTCGCCATGCTCGGCGTACTCCATGGCGAGACAGTACCGCATGACACCGTTCGTGAACTCGGCGAACCGGTCGACGATGCGCAGCGCGCGCTCCTGCGTGGCGAGGAGCTCGGCGAAGTACGCCTCGCGCAGCCATCCCGCGAGATGCTCGCTGATCTTGATGCACACCTTGAACTCGGCGCCCGACGCGAGGGTCGCGGTCGCGAGGTACACCTCGCCGAATCCACCCTTCCCGATCATCTGCTCCAGCCGATAGGTGCGACCGGTTTCGGAACTGTACGCGGTCGCCCCCGGATCGACCGCGAGCAGGCTGGATCGCGACCCGCGGAGATGCATGCGCCGACCGGTTGTGCTCGAAACGCGCGGAGTCGCCATACGAGACTGCCAACCTGGAG
>DASYXE010000521.1:0-2212 GCA_035935375.1 Gemmatimonadaceae bacterium
CCTGAAGGTGACGTTGACACCCGAAGAGCAGGCGGCGTTGGCCAAATCGGGAGCCGCGGTGAAGGAAACAATGGCTGCGGTGCAGCTGTGATGCTGCTCGCGCTTGCGGCCCTCGTCGTCCGAGTTTCCGCCGACACGCCCGCGGTCGCCGTTCGCTACCACGACGACGCCCACCGCCTGATCGCCGCCGCGCTCAGCGACTCGAGCGCCTACTCCCGTATCGCCGAGCTGTCGGACCGCTTCGGCAACCGCATCTCCGGCTCGCCCGCGCTCGAAGCGGCGATCGACTGGGTCCTGGCCAAAATGAAAGCCGACGGGCTCGCCAACGTCCACGGCGAGCCGGTCAGCGTACCGCACTGGGTGCGGGGCGAAGAGTCGGCGGAGCTCGTCACGCCGCGCCGCGTGCGGCTGCACATGCTGGGACTGGGCGGCAGCATCGGGACGCCGCACGGCGGCATCACCGCGCCGGTGCTCGTGGTGTCGAGCTTCGCCGACCTGCAGCGCCATGCGGCGGAGGCGAAGGGGAAGATCGTCGTCTTCGACGTGGCCTATCCCGACACCCTCACGCCGTTCGGGGCCTACAGCGCCGTCGTCCCGTATCGCGTGACGGGCGCGATCGCCGCGGCGCGAGTCGGCGCGGTGGCGAGTCTGATCCGTTCGATCGCTTCGCTCTCGCTGCAGAGTCCCCACACCGGCGTGATGATCTACGACTCGACGGTGCAGCGCATCCCGCATGCCGCGCTTTCCGTCGAAGACGCCGAGCTGTTGCACCGCATGCAGGGCCGGGGCGACCACCCGACGCTGCACCTCGTCATGGGCGCCCGGAAACTGGCCGATACGCCGTCGCGCAACGTCGTCGCGGAGGTCGTGGGCCGCGAGCATCCCGAAGAGGTCGTGGTGCTGGGCGGTCACATCGACTCCTGGGACGTGGGTGAGGGAGCGATGGATGACGCCGGTGGCGCCGTCGCGTCATGGGAGGCCGTGCGGCTGTTGCAGCGCCTCGGGCTGCACCCGCGGCGCACCGTTCGCGTGGTGTTGTGGACGAGCGAGGAGTTCGGCGGCGTAGGTGGCCGGGCCTATCGCGAGGCGCACCGGGCCGACGAGCCGCGCCACATCGCCGCGATGGAGTCGGACAACGGCGTCTTCAGCCCGCGCGGCGTGCGATTCACCGGATCAGATTCCGCGCGCGCCATCGTGCGCCAGATCGGGACGCTGCTCAAGGAGATCGGCGCCGACAGCGTCACACCGAACGCCGGTGAGACCGACATCGCGCCGCTCGTGGCGGATAGCGTGCCGGGGTTCGGGCTCGACGTGGATGCGTCGAAGTACTTCCGCTATCACCACTCGGATGCCGACACTCCGGACAAGCTGGATCCGGCGGAGGTCGCCCGCTGCGTGGCGACGCTCGCGGTCTATGCCTACGTGCTTGCCGACCTGGCGGAGCGTCTGCCGCGCTAGGCGGCTCCCGACCAGGCCTTACCCTCGCGCGGCGGCAACAGCGTCGCTTTGAGGACGTCGCGGTTCAGCTGAGCAATAAAATCCAGCGAGATCTCTTTCGGGCACGCCGCCATGCATTCGCCGTGGTTGGTGCAGGCGCCGAAGCCCGCCGCGTCCATCGCATCCACCATCCGCACCACCCGCTCATAGCGCTCCGGCTGTCCTTGGGGCAAGGCGCCGAGATGGCTCACCTTCGCGGCGACGAACAGCGTGGCGCTGGCGTTGGGGCACG
Organism: Gemmatimonadaceae bacterium; assembly: GCA_035935375.1. Taxonomy (GTDB): domain Bacteria; phylum Gemmatimonadota; class Gemmatimonadetes; order Gemmatimonadales; family Gemmatimonadaceae; genus JADGGM01. The sequence goes on from DASYXE010000521.1 coordinate 1,730, forward strand.
CGGCAACACACGCGCCGCACCCAATACAGGCCGCCGCGTCCATCGCGCGATCCGCGTCGCGCTTGGGAACGAGCAGCGCGTTCGCGTCGGGGGCGCTTCCCGTGCGCGCGGTAATGAACCCGCCCGCCTGCACCAGACGGTCAAAGGCGCTGCGATCGACCACCAGGTCCTTGACGACCGGGAACGCCCTGGCGCGCCACGGCTCGATCCACAGCGCGTCGCCGTCCCGGAAATGGCGCAGGTGCAGCTGGCAGGCGGTCGTGGCGCGCTGGGGACCGTGCGGCCGGCCATTGATCACGACGCCGCAGCTGCCGCAGATCCCCTCGCGGCAGTCATGATCGAACGCGATCGGTTCTTCCTTGATCGCGATCAAGCGCTCGTTCAGGACGTCCAACAGCTCGAGAAACGACATGTCGGGCGAGACGTCGTCGGTTTCGTACTTCACGAACCGTCCCGCGGCCGAGGGCCCCGCCTGGCGCCAGA
>DASYXE010000522.1:0-7819 GCA_035935375.1 Gemmatimonadaceae bacterium
CGCCGCACGCGCCAGGTCCGCCAGGCGGAGCACCTCCACTTGCACGTCGGACACCTGACGTCCCCATGCCTCGCCGAGGCTCGCCGCGTCGAGCGACGTCAGCACGGTGACCGCGAGCACACCACAACGTGCACCCGCGCCCTCGACCGCTGCCTCGACCATGGCCCGTCCGCCCGACGCGTGCACCGTCAGCAAACGCGCGCCAAGCGCCGATGCGCGCTGCGCCGCCGCGCGCACGGTGTTCGGGATGTCGTGCAGCTTGAGGTCGAGGAATACGTCCCGATCGGGGTCCGCGAAGGACGGGCGGCGCACCGCCGCGATCACGTCGGGCCCGGCGGCCGTGAAGAGCTCGCTGCCCACCTTCACGAAGTCGCACGCATCGCCCAGCCTGCCGACGAGCGCCACGGCTTCCGTCGCGCCGGGCACGTCGAGCGCGACGATGGCGCGCGCGCGACTCACGACGGCCACTCCAGCGTGCCGATGAGCTCGCCTAACGAACGAATGCCGTGCGCGTCGCACCACTGCGCGAGGTCCCGCACCACGCGCTCGGGCACGCGCGGGTCGCGCATCGCCGCGGTCCCGATGCCGACCAGCGACGCACCGGCGATGAGGTACTGGAGCGCATCCGTGGCCGACGACACGCCGCCCACGCCCAGCAACGGGACGCGGACGGCGCGTCCCACCTTCCACGTCGCCAGCACGCCCACCGGCAGCAGCGGCGCGCCGCTCACCCCGCCCGACCCGAAGCCTAACGCAGGCCGGCGGCGTTCCACGTCCACCACCAGACCGGGCATCGTGTTCACGAGCGTGATCCCGTCGGCGCCCGCGTCCACCGCCACGCACGCGCTCGCGGCAATGTCCGCCGACGCGGGACTCAACTTCACGAAAATCGGCCGGTCGGTGGCCGCCCGCGCGCCGCGCACCACCGCGGCGAGGGTCGCCGGATCCGCGCCGAACTCCATGCCGCCGGCGCGCACGTTCGGGCAGCTCACGTTGAGCTCGAAGACGTCGACGCCCCGCTGGCCGGTGAGCGCCGACACGACCGTCGCGTAGTCCTCGACGGTGTCGCCCACGACGTTCACGAAGACGCGTGCCCCGCCGGCGTGCTCGGCGAGCCACGGCAGCTCGACCCGCTTCACGTCGTCGAGTCCCGGATTGGCCAGACCGACCGCGTTGATCATGACGCCGTCGCTGGCTTCGGCCACGCGAGGCGCGGGCGCACCGGCGCGCGGCTCGGGGCTCACCGCCTTGGTGCCGATGCCGCCTAACGCATCGAGCGCGATCACGCCGTGCAGCTCGCGCCCGTACGCCGCCGTACCGGGCGCGAGCACGACGGGGTTCTGAAACGTGAGGCCCGCCACGTTCACCGCCAGCGCGCTCGCGGACGACCGGCCGGCGCTCACGTCCGCGCCCTCCCGCTCACGGCGTCGCCACGCCTAACCGGCGCTGGTAGTGGTCCAGGTACTCGACCGTCGCGTCGGCGATCGATGACGCGATCTGGCGTTGGCGCGCGGTGTTCGTGATGAACCGCGCATCCGCCGGGTTGGTCCCGAACCCGATCTCGACGAGCACGGCCGGCATGAACGCCGTCACGAGCACGCGGAAGCCCGCCTGCTTCACGCCGCGGCTCGGCCCCGGCTCGATCGCGCCCAAGTGCTGCTGGATCAGGTCCGCCAGCTCGCTCGACTCGCGCAAGTGCTCGTTCTGCGCCATGTCGTTCATGATGTAGCTCAGCGGATCACCCTTCTTGGCCGACACATCCGTCTCGAATCGCACCGACGCGTTTTCCATCTCTTCCACGCGCTTGGCGTCTTCCGTTTTCGCCTCGGCGAGGAAGTACGTCTCGAAACCGCGCGCCGCGCCGGGATCCCTCCACGCCGGATTGGCCGCGTTGACGTGAATGGACACGAACAGGTCGCCGTGGTGCGCGTTCGCGATGCGCCCGCGGTCGGAGAGCGCGATGAGCGTGTCCGTGGTGCGCGTCATCACCACGCGAAGTCCGCGGTCGCGCAGCGCGGTAGCCAGCTTCTTCGCCACCTGGAGCGTGATGTCCTTTTCGTAAATCTTCCATCGGGTACCGATGGGACCGGACATGCCGTTGTCGGGGCCGCCGTGTCCGGCGTCGACCACCACGGTGCGGCGCGCCACACTCGATGGAACGCGCACGGGCGCATCGCTGCCGTGCATCGCCGGCGTCACCGCGGCCTGAAATGCCAGGAGCATCGCGCCGATCATCGAACGCGCGCCGCCCGCGCCATCTCGCGCTCGTCCTCGCGCCGCCGCGCATCGTCGCGCTTGTCGTGCAGCTTCTTTCCTTTGCCGAGGGCGAGCGTCACCTTCGCCTTCCCCCGCGTGAAGTGCACGTCGAGCGGCACGAGCGTGAGGCCCTGTCGCTCGACAGCGCCGATCAGCTTTCGAATCTCGCGCCGGTGCAGCAGCAGCTTGCGCGTGCGACGCGGCTCGTGGTTGAACTGATTGCCCTGTTCGTAGGGCGCGATGTGTGCGTTGAGAAGAAACACTTCGCCGTGATCCACGATCGCGTAGGCATCGGTGATGTTCGCCTGCCCTGCGCGCAGCGACTTGATTTCCGTACCCGTCAGCACGATGCCGGCCTCCCACGTATCCAGGAGATGATAATCGTGCCGGGCGCGCTTGTTCCGCGCGACGGGCGTCTGCGCTGTCGAGTCGTCTGCTGTGGCCAAGGGCGAGGAATGGCGGCGTTCACGGACCGCCGGCAGGCGGCGCGGAACTGCCAGGTAATGGACGATCGTGCCAGTGGCAAGTTAGACCCCTCCCGAGACGCAAGCAACACGGCCGTCCGATCCACGCGAGATCATCAGGCCCACGCTCGTTGGAGAGATCGTCGCCGCGCATCGCGGCTCGACCCGATCGGCGCGTAGCGTTACGGGTGATCGCCCGCTGGGCCCAGTTCGGGGTCACGGCTCTCGCACCACTGGGTGCAGCCATCGAGCTGCGCGAGATACATGGCGAACGGCATGAGCTGGGTGTCGCTGAAGTCGCCGCGCAGATACCAGTAGGCCGCGCGCGATGCGAGCCACGAGCGCCGGATCAGTCGCGGCCGCCGGAGGCCCGCCACATAGGCGCCGGTGTCGCGCAGCAGCCGCCGGTAGTACGGCGCATCGCCCGGGGTCCCGTTAGGCGACCGGATCGGCCGCAGGCCGGTTTCGGTGTCGAACCGGAGGTATGCGTGTGCGGGATAGGCGCGGCGGATGGCATCCGGGTGGAAGCGTTTGTCGATGAACATCTCCGCCGGCAGCGACGCCAGCAGATCGTAGACGGCCGGATCCACGAACGGCGTGAGGACGCAGCCGGCGGCGTTCCAGATCCCGAACGGCACGAGCGCGATCTCGCGGCGCGTGCGATTCCAGAACACGTACGACCCGATCGGGTTGGGCGCGTCGAGGTGGTGGCGCAGTTCTTCCGTTAGGCGCGCGACGGCCGCCTCGCGCGTCCAGCGCCCGGCCATGGCCGGCGGCACCATGCGCATCGCGCCCTCGTCCAACATGGCCTGCGCCAGCTCCTCGGCCTTGCCGGCGCGCGCCAGCGCGAGCTGCGACGCCTCCAGCCGGTGCCCGTTCGACAACACGTCGCCGCCGATCCCATCCCAGACCGCCGTGTCGTCGGCCGAGAGCCGCTCGGCGAGCGCCATGAACCACGCGTGCTCGTCGGCGCAGAAGTGGGTGAGCAGATTCTTGCGCAGCTCGGCCGATGTCCGCGACGGGCTCTCCTCGACCAGCTCGTGCGTGACCCCCACGGCGCGGGCGATCTCCGTGGCGACGACCACGTCGCGCGTCCCGCGCGGCGGATAATTGCGCAGCGTCAGGCATCGCTCGGGCGGGTGGCCTAACGCGCACAGCTCGAACAAAATGTGGCGCGAGTCGCGGCCGCCGCTCAGCGGCACCACGTTGCGATGGCCGCCGGGACCGGCGCGCCGCACCGCCTCGCGAAACACGTCGATGAAGGCGTCGATCGCCGCGGCGCGCGGCATGGTGCTCGCCCGAACGCGCGGATACGTCGCCTCGATCGAGAGCACGCCGTCGCGCCACTCGAGCCGTCCGCCGGGCGGCAGCACGCGCACATCGCGGAACGGCGTGTCCTCGCCCACGAAGAACCCGATGCGCAGGAACACCGCCATGGCGCGATCGTCGAGCGGCAGCGACCCGCCGATCGACATGAGCCGGACTAACGATGGCGAGAGCGCCACGCCGTCGGCGAGACGGCGCACGAACAACGGACGGAATCCGTACCGCCCCGTGTGCGCGCGCAGACGCTCGCCATCCCACTTCCATCCTGCGCTGCCCACCCCGTTCGGCTGCTCCGGCGCCGACCACTCGGCGTCGCCGCGTGTGACCGTGCCCGTCGGTCTCGCTTCGACGATGAGACAGGGCACGTGCAGGATGTGCGTTGCGTCTAACGCAGCGTCATCGACGGCGCGCAGATCGAGCACGGTGCTCCGGAGCGCCGTCACGCCCGCGGTCGGGCCGCGCTGCGCGTGCGCGGCACCGGGCTGCCGATTGCCGCGTCGCTGCCGTCTGCTCGCATCGGTGGTGCTGATTGACTTTGTCAAAGCGGCTCAATTAGGTTACGCGTCCACGCCGAAGTGGTGGAACTGGTAGACGCGCTGCGTTCAGGGCGCAGTGGGCGTAAGCCCGTGGGGGTTCGAGTCCCCCCTTCGGCATATCCCGCCGACGGGTGGCGTACGTCGCCCGCTTTGCCTTACCGAGGCACGTTGCGGGCGGCCGACGGGGCGATGTCTTCGGGAAGGTCTACAGATCCGAAGCGCTCGCGGAGCGCGGCGTTTCCGTCCGCCAAATAGCGCGACAGAATTTCCGACGCATGCGCCACGTCCTCCGCACTCACCGCTTCCCGACGCCCCGCGAACTCCAACAGGGTGCGGCCCAGGTGCCAGCCGCTTCCCTCTCCCTGACGATTCGATAGCGCCTCGCTATACGCCCGCAGCCGCTCATTGAGTTGATGTTCGGCTACTCTGAGTTTGCCCGGTGCGACGGCCTTGTCTCGCCCCAACGCGCCGGCCAATGCCCGAGCGACGACCGACGCGGTGCGATCGTCCAATGCGTCGCGCTGGGCCGTCAACAGCCCGAGCGCGCGCCGCGCATACCGCAATTCCCAGCGCGCGTGGTCGGTGTCACCGGAAGTTCCGTGCTCGGAGAGCCAAGCGACGTCGTCTGCCGCAGGTTCGAGTGTCAGCGTCGCCACATACGCGTTCGCTTTCACCCGGAGATCGCGGCTTCGTCGCCACTCGCGCCACATCGCTAATCGATGGCTTTCGTCACGCGCGTCGGGACGCCCAACGTCAGCCCTGGAGGACGGGCAGCCCGACTCTCTCGCGAACCGCGGGTTCCTCGTGCATCAGGTCCGAGAGATGGACGCCATCGAGGACGGCGTCGATCTTCTGCTGGAGCAGCACCCACACGGGGCGGATGCTGCAGGCGTGGGAGGCCGCGCACCGTTCGTCGTCCACCGGGTGCGACACACAGTGGAGATCGAACGTGGTGAGCTCGGATGCCGCGATCACATCCCGCACGGAAATCTCATCGGCCGGCCGCGCGAGCGAGTAGCCGCCATGCGCGCCGCGCGTGCTCTTGACGATGTCGGCTCGCCGCAGCCGCAACAGAATCTGCTCGACATAGTCGACCGGCAGCCGCTCGCGGGTCGCCATGTCACGACCGGTGACGGGACCTTCGCGCACCCGTTGCGCCAGGTGCAGCGAACAGATCAGACCGTACTCCGCCCACGTCGTGATCCGCATGATCTCAGGATAGGCCTGGATTGCCCACGCGGCAAGTAGACATCGTGCCGGCTCCGATCACTTGCCCGGCACGCCGATTTCGGTCATGCGACGCAGGTCGAGCACCTTGTCGATCTCCTGTTCGGGCAAGACGCCTTCCCGCCTCACGAGATCTCGAATGAGCGTGTTTTCCTTGACCGACCGCTTGCTCAGCTCCGCCGCCCGCGCGTAGCCGATCTGCGGTGCGAGCGCGGTCGCCAGCGCTGCCGACCGTTCCACCCAGAACGCGCATTGCTCCTTGTTGGCCACGATGCCCGCCACGCAGCGCTCCGCCAGCGCCGTCGTTGCGTTAGTCAAGATGAGCATCGAGAAGAACACGTTGTGCGCGATCACCGGCATCATCACGTTGAGCTCGAGCTGGCCGTGTTCCGCCGCGGCGCTGACGCACGTGTCGTTGCCGATCACCTGGAAGCACACCTGATTCACCATCTCCGCGATCGATGGATTCACTTTGCCCGGCATAATCGACGAACCCGGCTGCACGGCGGGCATCACGATCTCGTCGAAGCCGGTGCGCGGTCCGGACGCGAGCAGCCGCAGGTCGCTCGCGATCTTGCTCAGGTCCACCGCGAGCGTGCGCAGCTGCGCGCTGAAGCCGGCCACGTCGCCCATGCTCTGCATGAGCTGCACGCGGTCCTCGCCCTCGCGCAGGTCGAGGCCCGTCACCTTGCGCAGCTGCCGGATCATGAGCGACGGGTACTGCGGTTCGACGTTCACACCCGTGCCGACCGCGCTGCCGCCGATCCCCAGGTCGCGGAGGAAGTCCGCCAGATCGTTCAGGCGGCGCGTGTTCCGTTCGATCGTCAGGCCGTAGGCGCGGAATTCCTGGCCTAACCGGATCGGCATGGCGTCCTGCAGGTGGGTGCGGCCGCTCTTGATCACGTCGTCCAGCTCGCGGCCCTTCTCGAGCAGGCGGTCGCGCAGACCGGCCAGCGCCGGAGCGAGGTCGCGCAGCATGGCCAGCGCGCCCAGGCGGATTGCCGTCGGGATCACGTCGTTCGTGGACTGCGCCATGTTGACGTGATCGTTCGGGTGCACCGGCGTATACGTGCCACGGCGCCCGCCGAGCAGCTCGTTCGCGCGGTTCGCGAGCACCTCGTTCACGTTCATGTTGTGCGACGTACCGGCACCGGCCTGATACACGTCCACCACGAACTGGTCGCGGTGCTTCCCGACCAACACCTCATCCGCGGCAGCGACGATCGCGTCGGCGAGGCGCCCCTCGAGGCGGCCCGTCTCCTTATGTGTGAGCGCGGCCGATCGCTTGATCCACACCACGGCGTCCACGAAAATCGGCAGCGGACGCAACCCGCTGATCGGGAAGTTCTGCATGGCGCGCACGGTCTGAACGCCGTACAGCGCGCTCTCGGGGACGAGCAGCTCGCCGAGCGGATCCTTCTCGGCGCGGGTGGCGTGGGTCATGGCGTGGGGCACAAGGAAAGAAATGAACCGACACGGCGCCGGCGGCGTCCCGAGCCTAACGGAACGACCGCCGGCGCGCACCGACGCTACGGCGCGTCCGGCGCGTATTCGTTGTGCTGCGAGATGACGATGAGACCGGCCGCGCCGTTGTTCTTGACGGTCGTCTGCCAGCGATAGGAGCGCATGTTGCGCGGTCCGGGGAGCGCCTTGTCCCAGATGCGCGCGACGGCCTGCGGAATGTTGGCGACGCCGTCGTCCAGGTTCGAGCAATACATCTCGAGATGGATCGGGTTGCCGGACGCGGTCGCCGCCGTATCGAATCCAATAGCGAAGACCATCGCCGACCCGGTGCCCGAGGCCGGCGACCACGTGATGGTCATGGAATCCGGATTCGGATCGCGGTTGATGGGCCCGACCGTGTAGGGGACCGACGTCGCGGCCGCTGCCGCGCCCGGCGGATAGCTGCTGGTGCCGGTGGCTCCCGTGACCGTCACCGACACCGCGTTCCCGGGCGTGAACGGAATCGACGGAACGTCCTTGAGGGTGTATTCGCCCGTCGACAGTTGC
>DASYXE010000523.1:0-2541 GCA_035935375.1 Gemmatimonadaceae bacterium
GACGGTGAATCGCACCGAGCGGGCCACCGAGTTGGCCGCGTTGGGCGTGGATGCATTGTGCACCGATCATCTCCCGCTCATGCAGCAGACCCTGCGGTCGATGGCGCTGCCGTCGTGACGGAGGCGACGCCGGTCGTCGCCGTAATCGGAGCCGGGACGATGGGCCACGGCATCGCGTACGTGGCCGCGCTCGCCGGGTGCCGGGTGTGCCTCACCGACGCACGCCCCGAGCAGTTGGCGCGGGCCACGCAGCACATCGAGCGCGCCTTCGACAAGGCCATCGAGAAGGGCAAGTGTACGTCCGCCCAACGGAACGCCGCGCTGGAGCGGCTCACGACCGTGCCGAGCGCCGAGGAATGCGCGGCCGACGCAACGATCGTGATCGAGGCGATTCCGGAGCGGCTCGATCTCAAGCAGCGGTTGTTCGCCACGCTCGAGCATGTGGTGTCGGCGGACGCGCTGCTGGCGAGCAACACGTCGTCGCTGTCGATCGGCGCGATCGCGGCGCCGCTCGAGCACCCGGAGCGCGCGCTGGGCCTGCACTTCTTCAATCCGGTGCCGGTGATGAAGCTGCTCGAGATCGTACGCGGAGCGGCCACGAGCGACGCGACCGTCGAGACGGCGCGCGCGTTCGCGGCGCTGCTGGGCAAGGAGCCGATCGTCGTGCGCGACACACCGGGATTCGCGACCAGCCGGTTAGGCGTGGTGCTGGGCCTCGAGGCGATCCGCATGCTCGAGCAGGGCGTGGCGAGCGCCGCCGACATCGACCGCGCGATGGAGCTGGGATACAACCATCCGATGGGCCCGCTGCGCCTCACCGACGTCGTCGGCCTCGACGTTCGGCTGGCCATCGCCGAGCACTTGCACCAAACGTTAGGCGACGATACCTACGGGCCGCCGCAGCTGCTCCGGGACAAAGTCGCGCGCGGCGAGTTGGGCAAGAAGTCCGGCCAGGGGTTTTACCGCTGGGAGAACGAGCGATGACGGACGGCGGCGTGGTGACACAGGCGGTGCGCGGGCGGTCGGCGCTGATCACGATCAATCGTCCCGAGAAACGGAACGCGCTCGACCGGCAGGTGCGGTCGGCGTTCCTCGGTGCGATCGCGGCGGCGCGCGAGAACGATGGCGTGCGGGCGATCGTCGTGACCGGTGCCGGCGACAAGGCGTTCATTGCCGGCGCAGACATCGGCGAATTCGAGGGTCGCACCACCGTGGAGCAATGGCGCGCGATGAAGAGCGCGACGATCTTCGACGCGGTGGAGCGCTGTCCCAAGCCCGTGATCGCGGCCGTGAACGGCTACTGTCTGGGCGGCGGCATGGAGCTCGCGCTGGCGTGCGACATCCGCATCGCGAGCTCGGGGGCGAAGTTCGGCCAGCCGGAAGTGAACCTCGGCATCATCCCCGGGGGAGGCGGCACGCAGCGGCTGCCGCGCATCGTCGGATTGGGGGCGGCACTCAAATTGATTCTCACCGGCGACATGATCGGCGCCGACGACGCGCTGCGGTTAGGCCTGGTGGACGAGGTCCTCGAGCCCGCTGCCCTGCTCGACCGCGCGCTCGCGATCGCCGAAACCATCGCGTCCAAGAGCCCCGTCGCCGTGGCCGCGGCCAAGGAGGCGACGCGCGCCGCGCTCAGCCTTCCGTTAGACGACGGCCTCAAGCTCGAGACGGCACTGTTTCAACTGTGCTTCGCGAGCGACGATCGCGCCGAGGGTGTGCGGGCGTTCCTGGAGAAGCGCGCGGCGCAGTTCACCGGGAAATGACCGGCGCCCCGGGCGTCGCGCCCAACCAGGACTACGCCGTCACGGATGTTCACATCCACATCCAGCCGTGGCGGCAGCTCAAGCCCGCGGTGATGGAGACCATGCGACGCGGCAAGGAAAAGCACTTCGACTTCCTGCTCGCGCTGATGGAAGACCCGCGGATGCTGCTCTCGATCATGGATGAGCAAGGCATCCAACGGGTCGGAATGGTGAACTATCCGAGTCCCAACGTCATGGGATTCACCGACGAGACAAACGATTTCGCGGCGCGGTACGCGGAGGCCGATCCCGCGCGCTTGCTGCCGTACGGCGGCGTCGATCCGGTGACGACGCGCGATGCCGCCGCGGGCGTGGCGCACCTGCTCGAGTTAGGCACGCGCGTGCTCAAGCTGCACCCGCCGCACCAGGCGTTCGCCGCCAACGATTACACTCGGGGGCTCGACTCGCTGGCCACTATTTACAGGATGTGCGAGGATCGCGGGCTGCCCGTGCTCGTTCACACCGGCACGAGCATTTTCCCCGGCGCGCGCAGCAAGTACGGGAATCCGATGGAGCTCGACGATGTGGCCATCGATTTTCCGGACCTGCGCCTCGTCATGGCGCACGGCGGCCGCCCGCTCTACATGAAGGAAGCGTTCTTCGTGCTGCGGCGCCACAAGCATGTGTGGCTCGACCTGTCGGGCATCCCACCGCGTTCGCTGCTCGAGTATTTCCCGCGGCTCGAGGAGTTGCAGTCGCAGCTGCTGTGGGGAACAGATTGGCCGAGTCCGGGCGTGGA
>DASYXE010000524.1:0-6283 GCA_035935375.1 Gemmatimonadaceae bacterium
TCGGGTCGTCCGGCCAGCTTTCGGTCCAGATGCGCCGCCGGGTCGAATCCCTTCACTTCACACGCGAATCGCGTGGCCAGCGCGGACGCATCGAACCGCGTGATGGGCGCCGCGCCGCTCACGCCGTGCAGGAGCGCGTTCCACGAATCCTTTACTGTGTTGCCGACCGGGGTGATTGCGCCCAGACCGGTCACCACGGCACGGCGAGCGCCTGCGGCACTTCGGGGAGGTGTCGGCGCTCGCTCGCTCATCGGGGCGGGTGCAGTGTTTGAGGGACGACGTGTCCGACGCGCTGCGGACCGCCATATTCCAGCGCCAGGCCGTTTCGGCTGGATCTTCTACTATACGGGTTCCGTGAACGATGTGCGGGCGAAATGACGGATGCAACGGCTGTGTCGCCGATATCGGCCTTTCTCTCCCAAGCAACCAAAAAACAAATTCGCGTAGGCGATTGCGACGCTGCCATGACAGCCGAGCGTTCGGCCGAATCGGCGATGCTCGCCACGCCATCTTCTGTTCGGCAACGTCTGGCGTGCGTCCCCGATGCGCGGCATCATTGAGAAAGAACGCGCGTCGTTCGAGCGCACAATCCAAACGGCGTGTTGCGTCCGCCCATGTACTTCGGAGCCGGTATGCCAAAGAAAGCCTCGAGCAACGGCGTGCTGCTTCTCGTCGGCACCACGAAAGGCGCGTTCGTGTTCCACTCGTCAGGTGCGCGCAGCAAGTGGACCATGTCGGGTCCCTATCTGCGTGGCGAGCCGGTGTACGCGATGGCGTTCGACGGACGCGCCGGACGCCGGCGCATGTGGGCCGGAACCGGCAATCCATTTTTCGGATCGTCCTTGAGGTCGAGCGACGACCTCGGCGAGACGTGGAGTGAGAAGGAAGAGCATGCGATCAAGTTTCCGGCGGCGTCGGGACTCGCGCTCAAGCAGATCTGGCAGATTCGCCCCGGCCCGGCGAGTAACCCCAACGTGATGTACTGCGGCGTCGAGCCGTCGGCGCTGTTCGAATCGCGAGACGCCGGCAAAACGTGGACGGTGAATGCAGGACTGTTGGGCCACGAGCATCGCGAGAAGTGGACGCCGGGCGGCGGCGGGTTGTGCCTGCATACCATCGTGCCGCTGAGCGACAGCCGGATCGGCGTTGCGATGTCGACCGGCGGCTTCTATCGCTCGGACGACGGCGGCAAGAGCTGGCGGGCGCGCAACGTGGGCGTTCGCGCGGAGTTTATGCCGGACAAGTATCCGGAGTTCGGGCAATGCGTGCACAAGGTGGTGTCGCATCCGGCGCGGCCCGAGCGGCTGTTTCTGCAGAACCACTGGGGTCTCTATCGCAGCGACGACTGGGGCGAGACCTGGCACGACATCGCGAACGGCGTTCCGTCCGACTTCGGCTTCGCGATGGCGATCCACCCGCACGATCCCGACACGGCGTACATCGTGCCGCTCGAGTCGGATGGATTCCGGTGCGTGCCGGAAGCGAAACTGCGGGTGTATCGGACGCGCGACGCGGGCAAATCGTGGAAGCCGCTGGCGCGCGGTCTGCCGCAGGAGGGCGCATTCGAGAGCGTGCTGCGCGACGGACTCGACACGGACACGAGCGATCCCGCGGGCGTGTACTTCGGGACGCGAAGCGGCAAGGTGTTCGCGTCGCGCGACGAGGGTGCGTCGTGGGAGATGGTCGCGAAGTCGCTGCCGTCGGTGGTGTGCGTGAAAGCCGCGGTGCTCGCGCCGGCCCCGCATCACGCGAAGCGCAAGATGACGACGGCGCACGGCAAGCGGAAAACCGCGCGCCGGCCTGCGCGGGGCGTGCACTGATGCCGGTTGAAGTTGCGATCCCGGGTCCGCTGCAGCCGTACGCGGGCGGGCATTCCGTGGTGGAAGTCGTCGCTGCCGGCGGCACGGTGGGCGACGCGCTGGAAGCGTTAGGCGAAGAGTATCCCGGCGTGCGCGACCGGGTATTGACGGAGCAGGGCGACGTGCGCCAGCACCTGAACGTGTTCGTCGACGAAGACAACGTGCGCTTTGCGAGTGGACTGGCGACGCCGGTGCCGGACGGCAGCCGCGTGACGATTCTGCCCGCGGTGAGCGGCGGCTGAAGGTGCGGACGGGAGGGTCCACATGAGTCATGGTGAGCGGAAAATTCGCGCGCAGGTGACGGTGGCGGGGATCGTGCTGCTGATCGCGGCGGCGATCTGGATTTTCGCGCTCGCGCATCCCATGCGCTGAGGGCCGCGGCTCGTGCCGCGGCGGAGCACGGATGGCCAAGACACGGAAGGCGAAGCGCGCATCGGCGCGCACGGCAACGAAAGCGAAGCGCACGGCGGTGTCGAGGGGCAACCGGCCGGCGGCGCGGGCGCTCGGCGACACGGCACTGCGCGAGCAGCTGGTGGAGATCCTGCGCGGCGGCCATGCGCACGCGACGTACGAGGACGTGGTGGCGAACCTGCCGGCCGAGCTGCGCGGGCGCCGTCCTAACGGAGCACCGTACTCGCCGTGGATGATCCTGGAGCACATCCGCATCGCGTTCTGGGACATCCTGGAATTCAGCCGCAATCCGTCGCACGTGTCGCCGGAGTTTCCGAGCGAGTATTGGCCGACGGATCCGGTGCCGCCCAACGCGAACGCGTGGACGGACAGCGTGGCGCGGTACGCGCGCGACCGCGAGGCGTTCGAGCGGCTGGTGCGCGACCCGGCGAGCGACCTGTTCGCGCCGTTCCCGCACGGGTCGGGGCAGAATCTGGTGCGCGAAGTGCTCGTGGCGGCGACGCACACGTCGTACCACCTTGGCGAGCTCGTCGTTTTGCGCCGGCTGCTCGGCGCGTGGCCCGGCTGACGCGGAGCCGCGACACCCGCTGTTCCGATTTCTGACGCCTAACCTCGTGCGTTAGGTTGTCGTTGGGCGCGCCGGTGACGAGGCGGCCTCTTGCATCGTCCCGGCAACGGTTGCATTGTAGTGCTTCGCGTCGCGACGTTGCGGCGCGCCCCGCCCGCATGGAGCGTGCATCGTGATGGTCGTCGGATCCGGGCTGTGCTTCCGCCCGCGTCGCCGAGCGTTGCCTAACGCACGGCGCTGGCAATCGCTGTCGGTCTCCCTGGCTTTCCTCTGGCTCGTCCCCGCCGCCGCGCTCGCGCAGCAGACCGCGCTCGCCAAGATCACGCAGTCGGATTCGCTCGAGAACGGGATGCGCGTGATCGTCGTCGAGAACCACGCTATTCCGTTAGCCACGGTCGACGTGGTGGTGAAGACGGGTGCCATGTCGCAGGACACGACGGACGAGGGCGTCCCGCACCTGTTCGAGCACATGCTGTTCAGCGGGTACCGGGGCACGTTCCACGAGACGTTCGGCCAGGACGTCGGCGCCATTCACGCCGCCTACAACGGCGTGACGCAGGAAGAGCTCGTCTCGTATTTCGTCACCGTACCGTCCCAAAGCGTCGATCGCGGCATCGACATTCTGTCGACGCTCGTCCGCGAGCCGCACTTCGAGCAGGAGGACCTGAACAAGCAGCGGATGGTCGTGCTCGACGAGTTGAGCCGCGACATCTCCGACCCGCGCCAGCACCTGAACACGGCGGTGGGACGGATGCTCTGGGGCAACGGGTGGCCGCAGAAGGATCCACTCGGCTCCGCGTTTCCGCTGTTCGCCGCGACGCCGCAGCGCCTCGATCAGATCTTCCACGAGTACTACGTGCCTAACAACGCAGCGCTCGTCGTGACGGGGGATGTCTCCGCGCCCAAGGTGTTCGAGTGGGCGCGCTCGCACTTCGGCGGATGGAAGCGGCGCGCCGATCCGTATGCGAAGCATCCGGTTCCGGTCGTTCCGCCGCTCACCACATCGCAGGCCGCGGTGGTGACCGCCGACGTTCCCGACGTCACGATCCTGGTCGAATGGCAGGGGCCGAGCGTCGTCTCGCAGCGCAGCGACACGTACGCGGCTGACGTTCTCTCGCAACTGGCGGACGACGAGGAGTCCGAGTTTCAGAAGCGCCTCGTGGAGTCGGGCCTGTTCCAGTCGGCGTCGATCGGCTACCAGACGCTTTCGCACGTCGGACCCATCCAATTCTACGGCACGACCACCGTCGATCATCTCGCGGCCGCGCTCACCGTGCTCCAGACCGAAGTCATGATGATGGGGAACGAAGCGTATTTCGATCCGGCTGCTCTCTCGATCGCGGCCAAGCAGCGCCGCGTCGGACTGTCCTTCGACCTGGAGTTGGGACCAGCGCTCGCGGGGCAATTCGCCGAATGGTGGGCGACGAGCGGCCTCGATTACTACGTGACGTACGGCGACAGCCTGGCCGCGCGCACACCGGCGGACCTGCAGCAATTTGCGAAGAAGTACCTCGTCGGTCGTCCGTTCGCGATCGGCGCGCTGGTCGCGCCCAAGGACGTGGCGACGGTCAACACGATGCTGCAAGAATACCTGCAGATGGCGGAGAACAACCAATGAGACCCGAGCGCCGTTTGATGCGATGCCGCATCGCGTGCGTCGCGGTGGCCGTGGTCGCTGCGTTAGGCGCCTGCGCAAGCGGTCACCCGGAGAACAAACTCACGGTGGCGACGGAGACGGGGCGCCTGGTGCCGTTGGACAGCGTCACGTTCGCGTACACCGTCGGCGGCGTCCGCGTGATCCAGCGACCCAACTATGCCAATGACGTCGTGGCGGTCCGGCTGTATCTGCTGGGCGGGCGGCGTCAGCTCACGGCCTCGACGCAGGGCATCGAGGACATGCTGCTGCGCGTCTCCAAGTACGGCACCGCGAAGTATCCCGGCGACTCGACGCGAAAGGCGTGGTCGCGCACGGGTAGCAATTTCGAGATCTCGCCCGCTGACGACTGGACAGAAGTCGGCTTCCGCGCCGTCACCAGCGACTTCGACTCCTCGTGGAGCGTGTTCGCCGAGCGGATGATGCATCCAACGATTGCGTCGGCGTCGGTCGCGCTCGTGCGGCAGCAAATGCTGTCGCGGGTACATCAACGGCTCATCAGCCCGGACGGTTACCTGTTTCTGTTGTCCGACAGCGTCACGTTCCACGATCGGCCCTACGGGTACGAGCCCGAGGGGACGGAGGCATCCTTGACCGCACTCGACTCCGCCGCGCTGGCGAAGTACGAGGAAACGCAGATGGTGACGTCGCGGATGTTGCTCGTCGTCGTCGGGAACGTGAGCCGTGCGACGCTCGAGCGCGCGGTGAGCTCGACGCTCGCGACCCAGCCGAAGGGGGACTACGTGTGGTCGCTGCCGCACGATTCGACGCGGATTCCCGTGCCGGTCGTGATGCGTGCGCGGCCCGTGTCGACGAACTACGTGTTCGGCGTGTTCGAGGGGCCGCCGGCATCATCCAAAGACTTCGCTGCGTTCCATGTGGCGACCGTGCTGCTCTCCTCGCGCGTCAACAACATGGTTCGCGAGCAGCATTCGTTGAGCTACACCGCCTATGCGCCGTTCACCGAGCGCGGCATCACGACCGGCGGCGTGTACTTCTCGACCGCCGCACCCGCGCGCGTGCTGCCGTTAGTCAAAGACCAGATCAAGTGGGTGCAGCACATGAATCCCGGGTACACCATGCGGTACTTCACCGAGGGCTTCATCTTCGAGTACCTGGCGTCCAACAGCACCGACGACGCACAGGCGGACTTCCTGGCGCGCGCCCAACTGTATCAGGGCGACTATCGCAAGGCGTCGGATGCCATGGAGCAGCTTCGGAACGTCACCGTCAACGATGTGCGCAGCGCCGCCCAACATTATTTCTCGCACATCCAGTTCGTGTACGTGGGCGACACCACCCGCGTGAGTCGTCAGGACTTCGCGAGCTTCTAACGCACGCCCACGCCCTCGCCGATCTCCACCTGCCTGACGTCGGTGACGCCGGGCAGGGCACGGAGGTCGGCGACGACCGCGGGGGCGAGCGACGCGTCCACGTTGAGCACGGCGATCGCCTCGCCGCCGGCGGCCAAACGCGACTGGTGGTACTCGCCGATGTTGATCCCGGCCGCGCCTAACAGAGTGCCCACCCGCCCGATCACGCCCGGCACGTCGCGGTTGCGCAGGATGACCAGCGCGCCGCGGGGCTCGACGTCGAAGCGGTAGTCGCCGATGTGCAGGAGGCGCGGGTAGCGCTGGCCGAGCAGCGTGCCTGCCACGAACGTGACGGTGTCGCGGGCGCGAATGCGGACTTCGACCCGGTCGCCGCCGTCGGCGTGGGCTTCGCGAGTGGCCTGCGTGACGGTGATACCGCGGCCTTTCGCCAGCCACGCCGCGTTCACGAAGTTGACCC
>DASYXE010000525.1:0-1647 GCA_035935375.1 Gemmatimonadaceae bacterium
GTGCTTCGCGCGACCAACGGCTACGACGGCAGCGCGATGTTCGAGAACCTGGAGCTGGTGCGCACGGTGATCGCCGCCGGCGGGCGCGAGACGGCGCTGCTCGACGCCTACGTGCGCCGGCGCCCGTCTTCCGTTAGGCATTTTTGGTCGCAGCGCGTGCGCCAGGCGTACGACGAGCTGGCCCGTCCCGCGCGGTGCGCGCTGCAGGTGGCGATACTGCCCGCGGCGCTGTGGCTCGCGATCACCGGCCGATGGATCGCGTTGGTCATCGCGGCCGCCGCGATCATCCTCGCGGCCGAGATCGGCCGGCGCCGGGCGGGCGGCGCGCGCGTTTTCCCCGTGGCGGCATCGATCCTGGCGCCGGCGTGGGTCCTCGAGCGCGCCGTGTGCATCTGGCTCGCGCTCGGCGCGCGCGTGGTGTTGGGCGGCGTGCCGTACCGCGGACGGCGCGTGCGCCTCGCGGCTACGCCGATGCGGACGCTGATGGCGCGGCATGCGACCGTGCGGCTCCGTCGACAGCGCGAATCACGAGATCGATCGGCTTGAAGCGCCCGTTGTTCGAGTTCTCCGCCGAGCACGCGGTGACACCGACGACGAGCGGCATCTCCGCCCGGAGCAGTATCGAATCACCGGCGCGCGACCGCGGCGGCAGGAGGCGCAGCTCGCCCGACGCGAGAATCTCGAGGTTCATGAACACGTTGAACGTCGTCGGAATTGCGTTAGGCATGATGCCGAACGGCGCCAAGGCGCGCGCGAGGTTCTCGAAGCAGCTCGGATGGTGGCCGGTCGTGTGGTACAGCTTCGCGAACATCTCGGGGCTGCACGGGGTGAGCAGAAAATCGTGGCGGCCGACGGCGTCGGCGACGATCGTGAACATCGCCCGGCTGCGATTCGAGTACAGCGTGTGCCCCGCCGTGACGTAGATCGTGTTCGCGTAATCGATCGTGCGGCCCGACGACAACCATTCGGTGGGATCGTCGCCGGCGAACGCCGTCACGTCCGCAACCTGCTCGCCTTCGACATCGATGATCTCGAGCAGGTCGCCGCGGCCGAGGAGGAAGGCCGTGCCCGTTTGTGCCGCGAGGTGGAGCGACGTGGTGCGCGGGTCGGTCACCTTGGTCTCGTCAGGATGAGCGCCGATGGAACGGGCAGCGCCAGCCGTCGTCCGTAGTCTCGCGCCCCGAGTACTGGCGCGCCTCCGACCGCTCGCCGAAATCGGCGAGGTTTGGATTGACGCGGCCCTGCAGTGCGATATCCCGATCGCGAATGAGCGCGCGCAGCCGATCGTACTGCCCGTCGCGGCGCAACCGCTCGAACTGCGCGTGCGGATTGAACACGAGCGCCGGCCACCGAAATCGGCGCGCGAGGCGAGAACTGTGCGGGTTGAGGCCAACGACGAACAGCGCACACCCCGCAAAGCTGAACGAGAATCGCGGATCATCGGGGTCGTCGCTCACGTTCGGGTCCCAACCGACGGTTGGGTCGTCGCGGTCGTGCAGGTGCTGGAGCTGCAGCCAGAGGCGTCGCTCGAACTCGCGCTCATTCTCTGGCGTGTCGACCGGGAACACCGCGACGAACGCCTTGAATCGCGCCTCGTCGGTCGTCACGCGGCGCACGAAGTCGCGCAGCTCGGGCGCCAGGGCGCCC
>DASYXE010000526.1:0-3212 GCA_035935375.1 Gemmatimonadaceae bacterium
TCCACGGTACGGCGATCCGGATGAAGCTCTCCCCCGTCATCGTCATGGCTATCCCGTTCGGCGGCGACAACCACGACGACGAGAACCTTGCCAGCGAGACGGCGCAGACGCTCTCGGGCGTCGCGTCGATCGCGTCGCTCATGTCGAAGCTCCAACTACGCCGCGACGGGCATCGACGACATCGCGGCGACCGACACGCTCGCCGCGTTCGGCAAGACGCGAGCCACGAGCTTGCCGATTCGAGCAACCGACGTCTTCGTTCGGGCATCCGACGGTTCAGCGCTCGTATCGAACGGCTTCGTGCGCATTCCGGTCAACGTGACCACGCAGATCGGACCAACGTGACCGCCAGGATCATGTCGGAGCGAAGCGACGCTCTTGTTCCGTTCAGGTCTGTGCGGTGGGCTTCTCCTTCCTTCGTGAGGGTCCCTTTAGCACGAGGCGGTGGGCGTGATGGACGATGCGGTCGCAGATGGCGTCCGCCAGGGTCGGGTCCGCGAGGTAGTCGTGCCAGTCGGTGGGCGAGAGCTGGCTCGTGACAATCGTCGATCTCGTACCGTATCGATCTTCGAGTATCTCCAGAAGATGGCGGCGCTCCTCGTCGGACACGGGCGAGATCGCAAAGTCGTCGATCACAAGGACATCGACGCGCGCGAGCCGAGTAAGCACGCGTGGGTAGGTTCCGTCCGCGCGTGCGATGCGCAGCTCGTCGAAGAGGCGCGACGCTCGCCTGTAAACGGCACGGAATCCCTTTCGACAAGCTTGCTGCGCGAGCGCGCACGCGACGTACGTCTTGCCCGTGCCCGTCGCGCCCGTGATCAAGATCGCCTGGTGCTCGTGGACCCAGTTGCACGAGGCGAGCTGTCGCACGACGGACTTGTCAATCTCGCGTCGGGCCGAGCAGTCGATGTCCTCGACGCAGGCCTCCGCGAGCTTCAACTTCGCCTCCTTCAGCGCCCGCGACAGCCGCCGGTTTTCTCGGTGCATCCACTCCGCGTCCACGAGCAACGCGAAGCGTTCGTCGAAGGCGAGGTTCGTCGCGTCCGCGTCCTTTTGCTGCGCGAGCCAGCCATCGGCCATGCCTTCCAGGCGCATGGCGCGCAGCTTCTCGAGTGTCGGTTGTGTCAACATTCCGTTTCTCCTTTCACTGGTAGTAACCAGGGCCACGCACGTTCTCGTGCGTGATCACTCTCGTGTCGTCGTCGGCGGTCGTCGGCAGCGCCACGCGGTCGAGCCCGTTCTTCAAGATCGCCTCGACGTGTCTGTACGAGCGGGCGCGCACGGCGACCGCCCGTGCGCACGCCGCCTCGAGGCGCTCTCCACCGTACTTCTTGCTCAGACGTAAGATCCCGAGGCACGAGCGATACCCCTGCTCCGGATGGCGACGCTCCGTGAGGATCGCTTCGACGAGGGTCGCCGTCTCGGGTCCGATCGTCTTCGCCCAGCCGATGATGCGAGACGGCGACCACTCCGCGTGGGCGCGATGCGCGAGCGGCATGTGCTCGGGGCACGTCGTGTGACGGCCGCGTTCGTGATGGCGCACATGCGACGCGATGCGTTCGCCTCGCAGAAAGATCTCCACCGTCGTGTGCGTGACGCGCGTGTCGACCGTCACGCGCTTGCCGGACTTCGTGTCATGCGCACGCCCGTGCGGCACCGAGTAGTAGTGGCCGTCGATGTCCACGTGGTAATCGATGTTCACGCGCGCGTGGCCCCACTCGCCGAAGACGAATCGCTCTTGAGGTAGCGCGCGCAGCGCAGGCTTGTCGAGTCGCTCGAAGAGCTCACGACGTGTCGCGCCGTACGTCCTCATCACGCGGTCGTTCAGCTCGTCGCACAGTTCGGCGATCGCCGCGTTGAGCTCCGCGAGCGAGAAAAACGTGCGGTGCCGAAGCCGCGCCAGGACCCATCGCTGCACCACTTGCACCGCGCGTTCGACTTTCGCCTTGTCCTTCGGGTGCGCGGGGCGAGCGGGCAAGATCGTCGTCTCGTAGTGGTGCGCGAGCTCCTCGTACGTGCGCTGAATCTGTGGCTCGTAGCGGCACGCGCCCGTGACCCCGCTCTTGAGTTGGTCGGGTACGACGTCGCGCGGAACGCCACCGAGAAATTCGAAACAGCGCACGTGCGCGCCGATGAAGTCGGCGATCTGTTGCGTCCGCGTCGCCTCCACGTACGTGTAGTTGCTCGCGCCGAGGACCGCGACGAAGAGCTCGACGTCGATGATCTCGCCCGTCTTCGGATCGACGATGTGTGGCCTCTTCCCCGAGTAGTCGACGAAGAGCTTCTCGCCCCCACGGTGCACCTGCCGCATCGACAGCCGCCGCTTCCTCGCCCACCGTCGATACAGCTCACAGAATTGCGTGTAGCGATATCCGTTCGGATTCTTCTCGAGGTACTCCAGATGGAGCAGCTCCAACGTCACGCCCGGCCGACTTCGCTCCGCGTGAATGTACGCCGGATCGGGCCCCGGCCGGAGGTCCACGCCCTTCTCGGACTTTCGATAGAGCAGCGCCTCGAGCGCCTCGTCGTCGAGCGTCTGCGCTCGTGCCCAGTCGAGGCCCGTCACCGTCGCGCGCGCGAGCAACCCGCTCACCGCGCCATGGCTCACCCCGACGCTCGCGCAGATTGCGCGATACGACCGACCGTGCACCCATTTCTGCCTGAGAATTTCTCTGATCTGACGCATCGTGATTCGCTCCGCCGACATCCGGGCCTCCTTGGGCCGGTTTCTGCGCGGGACTTCCTGCGTCGCTTCTGGCCCGACACCCAGCCTCTCCCGAGGCCCGTTTCCGGGTCGTGTTCTCGCCGCCGATCTTGACCGGTCACGTGACCGATCCGCGCGGTCACGTTGGCCGATCTACGCGGTCACGATGACCGATCTACGCGGTCACGATGACCGATCCGCGCGGTCACGTTGGACCGATCTACGCGGTCACGTTCGTCCGACACGCGCACCACTCGGCAAACGCCAAGTTCGTCGTCAAGACGATGGGGCGTTTCTCATAGCGGCGATTGACGATCTGAAAGAGCAGGTCGGCCGCGTGATTGTCGTACGAGAGGTAACCCACCTCGTCGATGCAGAGCAGGTGGGGGCGGGCGTAATGCTGCAGCCTGCGTTCGAGCGCGCGCGCCGACTCTTGCTTGTTCAGGTCGAGCAGCAGGTCGGCCGCCGAGACGAAGAGCGCGCTGTGGCCCGCGAGCACCGCGCCGTG
>DASYXE010000527.1:0-3813 GCA_035935375.1 Gemmatimonadaceae bacterium
GGCGGCGCGCTGGTGGGATGCCACGGGTCCGACGTCGCCGCAAACACGCCCTCCTGGATTTCGCGATTGCGCTCCGCCGTTTCGTCCTGCTCCGCCTGCAGAAGCTTCTGCAACTCCGACACGTAGCCCTGCACGGTGGACGCGAGCCCGGCGAAATCGTACGGCAGCACCTGCGCATCGGCCAGCCGCATCACGGCGGTCCCGCCAACCTGCGACAGCGCGCGCCCGTACACGAACGAGGTGTCGCTGAAGTGCGTGTACCAGTAGAAGTCATCGTACACCGAGTGGTACACACCGGCGCCTTCGCTCTCGCCGCCGAAGCCGATGTTGAGCGACGCGATGCCGATGTGGTCGACGAACCCCGAATAGTCGGAGCCGGAGCCTAACGGACCGACGCGGAGGACGTCGCTCGATCGCATCTGGCGCCGCTGATCGTCCGAGCGCGCCGAGCGAATGTCGGCGAGCTTGCGACGCTTCCACACCGACAGGTGCGTTTCGGGATCGTCGACATCCTTGGCGACCTCGCTGATGAACGCGGCCAGCGAGGGCGTGCCGCCGGCAAACAGATAGCCGCGGTCGTTGGTGTCGCTGTTGATGTACGCCACCGCCTTCTGGCGCAGCTCGTCCGCGTGCTCCTCGACCCATTCCGTGGACCCGAGGAGCATCGGCTCTTCGCCGTCCCACGCCGCGTAGATGATCGTCCGCTGCGGATGCCAGCCCTGCGCGAGCAGCGCGCCTAACCCGCGCGCTTCTTCCATGAGCGCGACCTGCCCCGCCGTCGGATCTTCGGCGCCGTTCACCCAGGCATCTTCGTGGTTGCCGCGCACCACCCATTGATCGGGCTCCGTGGCGCCGCGGATCGTCGCGATCACGTCGTACACCGGCTTCAGGTCCCAGTTGGACTTGACCACCAGGTGCACCCGCGCCGGTCCCGGACCACCCAGGTGATAGGTCAGGCCGAGGCCGCCGCGCCACTCCGGCGGCGCAACCGGTCCGCCTAACGCCGCGAGCAGCGGTTGGGCATCGCCGTACGAGATCGGCAGCACCGGGATCTTCGTGATCGTCGGCGCATCCGCGCGAGACAGCCGCTTCGCGTCGTGCGTCGCCCCGATGCCCGGCGTGAGCGGGTCGCCCGGATACAACTGCATCTCCATCACGCTGCCGCGCTGGACACCCTCGCGCGGACGGTACGGGCCCTTGGGGAATACGTCGCCCTGGTCGTAGCCATCGTCCGCCGGATCCGAGTAGATGATGCACCCCACCGCTCCGTGCTCGGCGGCAACCATTGGTTTCACACCGCGCCACGAGTTGCCGTAGCGCGCGATCACGATGGCGCCCTTCGCCGACACACCGTGCCGCTCGAGCGAGTCGTAGTCCGCGGGCAGCCCGTAGTTCACGTAGACGAGCGGCGCCGTCACGTCGCCATCGATTGAGTACGCGTTGTACGTCGGCAGCTGCTCGGCGTGCTGCGATGACGTCGGATCTCCGGGAACCGTCGGCTCCTCCAACGTGGCGCGGAAATGCGTGGGCGCCACCAGCTCGACCAGACGGTCGCGCGGCGTGGGGAACAGCACCTCGAACCGCTCGATGTGTGCGTCGAGCCCCCACGACTTGAAGTGCGCGAGAATCCACTGGGCGTTCGCGCTGTCGTAGGGCGAGCCCACGTGGTGCGGCCTCGCCGTGAGGTGGCGCATGTAGGCGCGCTGGCTGTCCGGCGATGGGATTGCCTTGAACTTGGTTTCCCAGTCGCGCTCGGCACGCGCAGCGGCAGGCGAGAAGCCCGTTAGGCCGGCAGGCGGTGCCGATGGGGTGCCGAACGGGACGAGCGTGAGGACGGACGCGGAGACGACGAATGGTATGAGTCGCATCCGCAGATACTGTCAGCCGTGCCGGGAGAACGCCAGTTCCAGCGTCTCACCAGGCGCGACGGCATCCCATTGCTCGAGCACCGACGACCGGAGAGCGCGAATCCGCGCGATGTCGTCGTCGCTCAGAGCCGGCAACGGGATGCGGAGCCGCTCCGGCCGCGTGCTTGCCGCGTAGCGGTCGCCCTGCTCACGCAGCTCGGCGGTGGACCAGCCGCGGCCCATTCGCAGTTCCATCTCGAATACGCCCACCACGAGCTCGGCTTCGCGCGCTTCCCTCGGGATGTCGCCCTTGGCAGTTTCGAAGTCGGAGATTTCCCACCCGTCGGCGATCAGCCCGTAGAAGCCCGCCCGGTACCCGAGGGTCGTCTCGACGGCGTAGTGCGTGAGATCGTGGGTGGGAAAGAACGCGCCTAACCGCCCCGCCTGGCGCTGCCACGTGACGGAGCCATCGGTGCGCACGCACGTGAGCGCGGCGGACCCGTCCGTCGCGCGCTTGATGCGGATGAGCAAATCGGGCATGGGGCGATCAGGATTTCTTTTCGGTCATCTGGAGGTCCGACAAGCGCCGTTTGATGTCGGCCACCTGGGGCTGCAGGTCGGGGTCGGCGTTCTTCCACAGGTTCACGAACTTCTCGTAGTACCGCGCGGCGTCGCCGCGATCGCCTTTCGCGTCGTACAACTCGCCTAACCGGCGATAGATGAGCCCCACCTGGTCGGCGTCGTTGAACAGCCGAAAGGCGAATGGCGTGTTCAAGTATCGCTCGTAGTGCGCGATCGCGGAATCGGGTATGTTCGCGCGGTCGAATGCCAGTCCGACTTCCGCGTCCACGCACGCCGCGCAGTCGTTGACCGGGCCGTCGGGAAAGGAATCGGATGCGTAGAAGTTGCGCACGGCATCCAAGGGATGGCCATCGGCCATCGCGATCATCCCGAGCGCATGGAGGCGATTCGGCTCCTGCGCGCGTCGCAGCGTGGTATCGCGCACGTCCGCGTCATACTGCGCGAGCATCGCACGCGCTTCGTCGGGTCGGCCCGCTATGGCATACACGACCGCCACGTCGCCATAGGGGCGCGCGCCGATCGGTATCGTGCGCAACGGCGCCGCCGCGAGTGTCGAGTCGACCTTGCGCACGGCCGCCGCCGAGTGACCGCGCAACCACGCGTCGAAGTAGGCCGACTGGAGCGAGTCGTTGATCGCGGGAGCGAACACGCCCTGCTCGTGCTCGATCGTGCGGGCCGAGGCAATGTCGCGGCGATAGTCGCCTAACCGGCCGTGCAGCTCCTCGAGTGCCGCCACCTGCTCGAGCAGTTGCGCGCGTTCGATCTGGTTCGCGCTTTCCTGGGCTGTGCGCAGGTACGCGGCGGATGAATCGACCAGACCCTGGTTGTACAGCAAGAGGCCGCGCGCCTGCACGGTAATAATGCGGCGGCCGAATCGGCGGTCGATCAGGTCGAGCAGCGAGTCCGCTCCGCGGTGGTTCCCCTGGTCCGACAACGATCGCGCCAGGCCGATGTATGCCAGCAAGGACGTCGAGGGTCGGTGCTGGATGCTAGACTGGTACACCGAGTCGGCCGCCGCAAATTGCCGCCGGCTCACGTACAGGTTGCCCAGGTTGGTGGCCGAGACATCGTAGTCGCCTAACGCAACGCCCTGGGCGAACGCCTCGATCGCCTTGCCGCGGTCGTGGCCGGGGCCGCTTTGGAAGTAGCTGCCGACGGTCGTCCAGCGCTCCTGGTCCGTGAGATGGTCGCGGTTCTGATAGGCCTTGATCAGCGCCGAGTCGACGAGCACGGGTGACATCGCGCCGTCGGCGTACGACACCGCGAGCTTCCGCCACGCCATCGCGAAGGTCGTGTCGAGCGCCACCGCCTGCTTGAACAACCCGGCCGCTTTCGCGTAGTCGCCGGCATCGAACGCTGCCTGACCCTCCGTGTACAGCTTGAG
>DASYXE010000528.1:0-4142 GCA_035935375.1 Gemmatimonadaceae bacterium
GGTACTTGCGCACGTCATGCTGCGTCGTCTGGCTCTGTGCCTGCAAGTCCGACGCGAGCTCAGGATTGTTCGCCGCCCCGGTCGCTCCCAAGTTAATCGTCGGCTTTCCCAACACGGCACCCAGGTCGAACAAGAATTCAATCGGGCCGCCGCGCGCCGGCGTCCCCGTACCAATCCCCAGGTACGGACTCACACTGGGAAATTTCCCATCTGCCGAGAGCGTCCCGACTTGGTCCGCGGTATAGCTGTGTCCGTTGATCTTGAACGATCCCGAGTTCGTGACGCCCTTGCCGCTGATGGTCAGCGGATTGGTCGCGATTCCACCCGTGAGGTGAAAGCTCTTGAACGCGCCCGGATAGAAATCCGCGAGCGCTTCGAACGAGCTGATCTTGAGCGACGCCGCGTACGAGATGTCCGATTGCGTGTGGTTTGCGCTGAAGCTCATGTAGCTGTAACCGACCCGCGCACCGATGTGCCCGCCCAACAGCTTCTCCGCCTCGAGCCCGAACCCGAGCAGCGATGAACGAAACGCCAACGACATGCCCAACCCGGGATGCGCGTTGGCGGGCGGTGGCGCTGCCTGTGCTTCTCCACTCGAGAATTGACTAACGGACGCACCAAAGGTGAGGACAAGCAGGAGGGATGCCGTCCTGAGGACTCGTACTACCGGGTGCATGGGGGACTCCCGGTTGGGGTTGGAGGGGAAGGGCACCAAGATAGGGGATCCAGAAAATGCGGCAATGGGGGTATCAACGACGCTGCGTCATCCGTTTCGGCGTCGTGGCGAAGCCGCGTTTCCCGACCGCATATTCCCCGCGTCTTCACCCTTCACCCGAGCCACGCAATGCGACGAATCGGTTTGCTTGCCGCCTCCTCCGTTGCCGCGATCGCATTTCTGCCGATCACGACGCCACCCTCCACCAACACCTTGCCCGGATTCGCCGCCCAGTCGGCTCGCATCGAGCTCGATTGGGAGTCGAAATTCGCCGCCATCCCATCGCCCGATACGATCCGCGAGAACATGCGCCGATTATCGGCTCGGCCGCATCACGTCGGGTCGCCGTACGACCATGACAACGCCGAGTGGCTCCTGGCGCGCTTCAAGTCTTTTGGATGGGACGCGCACATCGAGCAGTTCGACGTGCTGTTTCCGACGCCGCGCGAGCGCCTGGTCGAGCTGGTCGCGCCAACGCACTTCACCGCCAAGCTGCAAGAACCCACGGTAGCCGGCGATCCGACATCGTCGCAGCACGACGAGCAATTACCGTCGTACAACGCGTATTCGGCCGACGGCGACGTCACGGGTCCTCTCGTGTACGTGAACTACGGCATCCCCGCAGACTATGACGAGTTGGCGCGCCACGGGATCTCGGTGAAGGGCGCGATCGTGATCGCGCGGTACGGCGGCTCGTGGCGCGGCATCAAGCCCAAGGTCGCGGCCGAGCACGGCGCGGTGGGCTGTCTCATCTACTCCGACCCGCGCGACGATGGCTATGCCGACGGCGACGTCTTCCCGAAAGGGCCGTTCCGTCCGCGCGATGGCGTGCAGCGCGGCAGCGTGGCCGACATGCCGCTCTACTCCGGCGACCCGCTCACACCCGGCGTGGGCGCGGTCCCGGGCGCCAAGCGCCTGACGTTAGCCGAGGCCAAGACGCTCACGAAGATTCCGGTGCTTCCCATCTCGTACGGCGACGCGCAGCCGCTGCTCGCCGCCATGACGGGCCCCGTGGCCCCGCCCGACTGGCGCGGCGCGCTGCCCGTGACGTACCACCTGGGACCCGGCACGGCGCGCGTGCACCTGCGCGTCACATCCGACTGGTCCACCAAGCCGATCTACGATGTGATCGCCATGCTCGAGGGCTCGACGTACCCCGATGAGTGGGTGATCCGCGGCAACCACCACGACGGATGGGTGAACGGCGCGGGCGACCCGTTGTCGGGCCAGTCGGCGCTGCTCGACGAGGCCCGTGCGTTAGGCGACCTGGTGCGACAGGGCTGGCACCCGAAGCGCACGATCGTCTACGCGGCCTGGGACGGCGAAGAGCCTGGCCTGTTAGGCAGCACCGAATGGGCCGAGACGCACGCCGACGAGCTCCGCGCCAAGGGCGTGGCCTACATCAACAGCGACGGCAACGACCGCGGCTATCTCAACGTCGGCGGATCGCACACGCTACAGCGGTTCGTCAACGACGTCGCGCGCTCGATCCAGGATCCCGAGACGCACCTCACCGTCTGGAAGCGCTCGCAGCTCGCGCACATCGCCCGCGCGCGGTCGGCCGACGAGCGGCGCGAGCTGCGCAGCCCGACCGGCGAAGTGCCGATCACCGCACTGGGCTCGGGCTCCGACTACACGCCATTCCTCCAGCACCTGGGCATCGCGTCGCTCAACATCGGCTACGGCGGCGAAGTGAGCAGCGCCGGCGTGTACCATTCGATCTACGATGACTTCTATTGGTACACGCACTTCGGCGACACGTCGTTCGTGTACGGCCGCGCGCTCGCGCAGACCGGCGGCACGATGGTGATGCGCCTCGCCGATGCCGACTTGCTGCCGTTCGATTTCACCGACCTCGCCACCACGATACACGGCTACGTGGGCGAGCTGCGGAAGCTGCTCGATGCGGAACGCGACAGCACGGTGGAAGAGAACCGCGAAATCGCCGAAGGCGTGTTCGCCGCGACCTCCGATCCGTGGTCGCCCACGAGTGCACCGGGAACGAAAGCCATTCCGCCGCACATCGATTTCTCGCCGCTCGACAACGCGGTCGACTCGCTCTCGCGGAGCGCGGAGCGGTACGCGAAAGCGGCGGCCGCCGCCACCGCGCACGCGTCGCCTAACGCCGAGACGCTGGCGCGCGTCAACGCGCTGGTGCTGGCGAGCGAACGGCGTCTCACGAACGCGCAGGGGTTGCCGCGCCGCCCGTGGTACGTGCACGAGCTGTATGCCCCCGGGTTCTACACCGGCTACGGCGTCAAGACGATGCCCGCGGTGCGCGAGGCCATCGAGCAGCGCGACTTCACGGAAGCGAGCCAGCAGATCCCGATCGTGGCTGCGGCTCTCACCGATGAAGCCGCACTCGTCGACTCGGCCGCCGCCGCGTTAGGCGGGCAGTGACCGGGCCGGCCGTTTGCATCGAGCGGGTTTCCACGTCGTACGGCGACGTCCGCGCCCTGATCGACGTCTCGGTCGACGTCCCGCAGGGCGCGTGCGTCGCGCTGGTCGGCGAGAGCGGCTCGGGCAAGACCACGCTGCTCCGGTGCATCAATCGATTGGTGGCGTTCGATGCCGGCCGGATCACCGTGTTCGGCACCGACGTGTTGCGGAGCGAGCCGGTGGCGCTGCGTCGCGCCATCGGCTACGTGCCGCAGGATGGCGGGTTGTTGCCGCACTGGCGCGTGCGTCGGAACGTCGCGCTCGTACCCTGGCTGGATGGCGCCGCCGACGCACCCGCCCGCGCCGAGCGTGCGATGGCGGCGGTTGGACTCGAGCCGTCGATGGGTGAACGCTGGCCGCACGAGTTGTCGGGCGGGCAGCAGCAGCGCGCGGCGGTCGCGCGCGCGGTGGCCGGCGGCCAGTCGCTCGTGCTGCTCGACGAGCCGTTCGGCGCGCTGGACGCGATCGCGCGCTCGGACCTGCAAGCGATGATGATCGCGCTGCGGGAGCGATCGTCGCTCACGCTCGTGTTGGTCACGCACGATCTGCACGAGGCCTTCCGGTTGGCCACGCACGTGGTGGTGATGCGGGCGGGACGGGTGGAGCAGCAGGCGCCGCCGGCCGTGATCCGGGGGACGCCGGCGACACCGTACGTGTCGGCGCTCCTGGCGCGCGCGGGCGTCGAGGCGGCGTGATGCGGCGGCCGGTAGCCGCGATCGCGATGGCCGCGCTGCTCGTGCCTAACGGAGCGGCGGCGCGGCCGGCGCACACGCCGCCGGCCGGCCGCCCCGTCGTGGTGGCCTCGAAGCCGTTCGGCGAATCGTACCTGCTGGCCGAGATGTTCGCCCAACTCCTCGAGTCGCGCGGCATGGCCGTCGACCGGCGGCCCGGACTCGGCGCCACGGAAGTCGCGTTCGCGGCGCTGCAGTCGGGCGCGATCGACGTCTACCCCGAATACACCGGCACCGGCCTCCTCGCCGTGCTGCAC
>DASYXE010000529.1:0-3051 GCA_035935375.1 Gemmatimonadaceae bacterium
AGCGACCTAGCCTTTCACCGACCCCCATGTCGCGTGCTCCGCAGTCCGACGTTCTCCGCGGGACCATTGAGCTGCTGGTGCTCAAGACCCTCGCCCTCACGCCCATGCACGGCTGGGGCATCGGCCAACGCATCCAGCAGATCTCGCAGGGCGTGCTCGAGGTGAACCAGGGCTCGCTCTATCCGGCCCTCCAGCGCCTCGAGCACCAAGGACTCATTCAGAGCGAATGGGGACCGTCGGACGCCAACCGGCGTGCACGCTACTACCGCCTGACCGCCGCCGGACGTCGCGCGCTGGGCAACGAAACCGAAAGTTGGCGGCGCTTCGCGGCCGCGATCGAAGTCGTGCTGCGGACGACCTGACAGGAGGCACGCACATGGGCGACGTCACGAGATGGCTCACCCGCATCGCGACTCGCGCGGGATCGGTGCTTCGCCCGCGCGCTGCCGAGTCGCGCATGGAAGAGGAATTCCGCTTCCATGTCGAGATGGAAACGGCACGGCTCATGCGCGAAGGGCTTGCCGGTGATGCCGCGCGCCGCCGGGCGCTGCTCGCCTTTGGCGGCGTGGAGCGACACAAGGAAGAGATGCGCGACGAACGCGGACGCCGTTGGGCAGACGAGGTCTGGCTGGACGTTCGCTTCGGGGTGCGCCAGCTCCGCAAGAACCCCGGGTTCACGATTGTCATGCTGCTGACGCTCGCCCTCGGGGTGGGTGCGACGGTGGCGATTTTCACCGTCGCGAACGGCATCGTGTTCGAGCCGCTCGCGTTCGGCGCGCCCGGGCAGCTTGTCCACGTCGAGTCCTCCGATCGCGACGGCAAGCCCAATGCTCTATCGCCGCTCAACTACCTCGACTACCGCGATCAGAGCCACAGCTTCGAGGCGATGGCCCCGGTGGACCAAGGGCACAATGTCAGCCTAACGAGACCCGGCCAGCCAGCCGTTCGCGTGGGACTCTCCCGGGTCGGATCACAGTTTTTCTCTCTGCTCGACGCTCGCCCCGCGCGCGGGCGGTTTTTCGTTGCCGGAGACGACGCGCAGGGCGCGCCGTTGATCGTCGTGCTCTCCGATGCCGCCTGGCGGAACTACTTCGGCGCCGACACAGAAATAGTCGGACGCGCGGTCTCGCTCGACGGCAAGGTCTACACCGTCGTCGGCGTCGCGGCGCCCGCGCTGCGGTTCCCCGACAAGACCGATGTGTGGATCCCCATGATCTGGTACTCATACGAGGTCGATCCCGTCAATCGTGCGTTCGATTTCATGTACGCCGTTGCTCGCGTGAGGCGCGGCGTCGCGATCGATGACGCACGGCACGACCTCCAAGCGGTGGCGGCCCGACTCGCGCGACAATACCCGAAGACCAACGTCAACGTCGGTGCGCTGCTGCAACCGCTGCAGGAGCATCTCGTGGGCAATGTTCGGCCGGCGCTGCTCGCGATGCTCGGCGCCGTGGGATTCGTGCTGCTCATCGTGTGTGCGAACGTCGCCAATCTTCTGCTGGTTCGCGCGGCCGCGCGCGAGCCGGAGATCGCGGTGCGCACGGCACTCGGCGCCGGCCGGCCGCGGCTGATTCGACAGCTGGCCACAGAGCACGTTCTGCTCGCGTTAGGCGGCACGTTGCTCGGCGTCCTCGGCGCGTGGTGGGCCGTGCGCGCCGTGGTCGCGTTCGGGCCCCAAACGCTGCCGCGCCTCCATGAGATCGTCATGGACGGCCGCGTGGTGTTGTTCGCGGCCGGCCTCGCGATCGTGACAGGTCTCCTGTTCGGACTCGTGCCCGCGCTCCACGCCGCACGCGCCGACCTCTCGCGGATGCTTCGCCGGAGCACGCGTGGATCGAGTCACGGCGGCAACCACACGCGCGACACGCTGGTGATCGTCGAAATGTCGTTGGCGGTGATCCTGCTCGTGGGCGCGGGGCTCCTCACGCGCAGCTTCGTGCGCCTGATGCACGTGGATCCGGGATTCCGCACGGAACGGGTGATCGCCTTCGACGCATCGCCCGATCCCACGAAGTACCCCTACGACGGCGACGTGAGGGCGTTCGCCGACAACGTCATCGAGCGGCTCGAACATCTTCCGGGCACCGAGAACGTTGCCGTCGGCGCGACGCGCCCGCTTGATGCCGTGAGCAACTTCGACCTCGGCACATCATTCACGATCAGGGGTCGCCCCAGCGTGCCCGAGGACCAGAAACCACACACGGACGTCTATCCCGTGTCGCCGGATTTTTTCCGGACCATGGGCATCCGGCTGACTCGCGGTCGGACGTTCACGCCCGCAGAAGATCGCGCCGAGGGACCGCCGACCGTGGTCGTGAACGACGCGCTGGCGCGGCGCTACTTCCCGCATGAAGACCCGATCGGCCAATTCATTGTGTTAGGCATGTCGCACAACACCGGGCCGTTGCCGGGAGATACGCTCCGCGCCCAGGGCGAGATCATCGGTATCGTTGCCGACGTGAAGCAGAGCTCGCTCGCGGATACCGCCGTGCCAGCGACGTACCTGCCGTACGGAACACTGCCGTTCGGCTTCGCGGCAGTCGTGCGCACGACCGCGAACCAGTCGATGGCGGAAGCTGCCATCCGCGCACAGATGCGGCAGCTCGACCCCGACGTTCCCGTGTTCGGGATGGGAACCGTCGCGTCGTCGGTGTCCGCATCGGTCGCCCAACCGCGCTTCTACATGATTCTCCTCGGTTCGTTCGCCGGGCTGGCTCTGGTGCTGGCCGCCGTCGGCATTTACGGCGTGCTCTCGTATGCTGTGAGCCAGCGGTCGCGCGAGATCGGCATTCGCATTGCGCTCGGCGCGTCCTCGCAGCGGGTCGCGCGAGAAGTGTTGGGCCACGGGCTTCGGATGGCGGTCGCCGGCGTCGCGATCGGGCTCGCCGGCGCTGTTGCGTTCACGCGTTTCATCGCAGGTCTGCTGTACGGCGTTCAGCCGCTCGACGTGCCGACGCTGGCCGGCGTGAGCGCGACGCTGATCGCGGCCGCGTTTGCCGCGTGCTTCCTGCCGGCGCGGCGCGCGGCAAGGGCGGATCCTCTGGAGGTGAT
>DASYXE010000530.1:0-2607 GCA_035935375.1 Gemmatimonadaceae bacterium
CGCGCGTGTACCAGCTCGGCACGAGGCACGCGCTGCTGGAACCGCTGCGGAACATTATCGACCGCGCCACGAATGTGCGGCTGTGCGCGCACGCGACCGTCGTGTCGCTGCGTCGTGAAGGTGGCGGACGGAGGGTTGATCGCGTCTCGATCGCGACACGCGGCGCCGCGTGGAAGGTTCGGGCCAGGCGCGTGGTGCTCGCGGCCGGCGCGGTGGAGAATGCGCGACTCTTGCTCCTCCTGGCCGACGAGGCCGGCGCCGCCGGCAACGCCTCGGGATGGTTGGGACGAGGTTTCATGGAGCACCCGCGGGACAGCGCGATCATTTTTCGGCCCCGCACCGCCGACTTCTATGCGGCGTCGTCCTTCTACGATGTCCATCGAGCGGCGGACGGCACGTGCATCCTCGGCCGACTCGCGCTCGACGATGCCGCGCTTCGCGTCGGTGATTTGCCTAACGCATCGGCCACGCTGCTGGCGCGTCCCCGCCCGGCGCTCGATCGCGTCCGGGCCCTGTGGCCCGCATTCGCCCGCCGGCGCGTGCCCATCGGCGGGCACGGGTGGTCCGCACGGGCGAGCGCCGCGCGGCTGTTCGACGGCTTGACGGTGCTCCTCAACGTGGAGCAGCTCCCGCATCCCGAGAACCGGGTGACGTTAGGCCAGAGACGCGATGCGTTCGGCGCGCCGCTGCCCGCGCTCGAGTGGCGGTGGCGTCCCGACGACCAGCGCGGGCTCGATCGCCTCCGTGCCCTCGTCGCCGCGGAACTCGGTGCGGTTGGCACGGTAACGGTCGACGCCACGCGGCATCCCGACCCGAATGCCCACCATCATGCGGGCACAACGCGCATGCACGATGACCCCGCGTTGGGCGTGGTGGATCGCAATGCGCGCGTTCACGGCATGGAGAACCTGTATGTGGCCGGGGCGTCGACCTTCCCGACGGCAGGGTTCGCGAACCCAATGCTCACGATCGTGACACTCACCCTCCGGTTGGCGAGGCACCTTCTCGACCAGGGCTACGGTCATGCGTAAAGCTCCGTCCATGGAACTTCGACTGTTTACAGGAACTTCGTTCAGTAGCGCCGTTCATGACCGCTGTCACGCCGAACACGAGGTGGAGCATGCGCAGAGCGTTCGCAATCCCAGCGATGCTGTTGGCCGTCGGATCCGTCGCCCACGGACAGGGTCCCGCATCGTTCGCCGCCGATCCCGTCGCGCCCGCGGGCACCGATTCTTCCATCACCGTGCCCGCCGGTACACGCGTCTTCGCGCAACTCCAACGGCCGCTTTCCACACGAACAGCCAAGGCCGGCGACAGCATTTACATGCAGGTCACCTTTCCCGTCACGGTCGGGAATGCCGTCGTCATTCCGGCCGGCACCTACGTGCTGGCCACCATCGACACGGTGTCGCGCATCGGCTGGATCCATCGCAGTCTTGCGTTCCAGTTGCACGTCGCGTCCCTGGTGTTTGCAAACGGGTACGTCGCCACCGTTCGGGACCCCGCGCACGCTCAACCTCGCGATCCGAACGAGTTAGGCCCGGGCCAGCGACCGGTCGCGTTGATGGTAGCGAGCGGCGTCGCACCGGTAGCCGGGTTGGCAATCGGGGCGGCGGCCGCCGGCAAAAACGGCGCCCTGGTCGGCGGCGCAATCGGATCTGGCGTTGGGCTTCTGACGCTTCTGGTCGCCGCCGCGCACAGCGGCGAGTACGATCTGGGCCCGGGCTTCCCGCTCGAGCTGCGCTCGCAGTCGCCGATCGTGCTCGACGCCACGCGCACCGCAGACGCCGCGCGGATGCCATCGGCGGTGCAGCATCACCAGAACAAGAGCTGCTACACGCCCGGCACACCCGGGACGCCGGATATCACCATTCCCGGCACGCCGGGCACCCCGCCGGTAGGCGACATGCCCGGAACGCCAGACACGCCCCCGACGGTGATCCCCGGTACGCCGGGCACGCCGGGCTATTGGCATCCGTGTCCGTGATGCGGCCCGTTCGTCAGGCAAGGCGAATGAGGAGGCGCACGCCGGCGCTCACGCCAAGCGGGCCTAACCGAGCACGGTGAGGCGGCGCACCATCTCGTACTCGACCAGCGACGCGTCGTTCGGGTACGGTTCCGTGCGGCCTGTGTTTGTAAAGCCTAACCGTTCGTACAACGCGACCGCCGGCCCGTTGTTCGACGTGACCATCAACCGAATCGCGGCCACGTCTCGCGCGCGCGCCCACGCGACGACCTCGTCGACCAACCGACGCGCGACGCCACGGCGCCGGTGCGTCGGCGCGGTCCACATCGACACCAGCGTCGCGCGCGTCGCGTCGTCCTCGTCGAGCATCGAGCCCACGATGCCGCAGCCGATCCCGCCCTCGACCGCGAGAAACCCGATGCCGCGTTCGCCGTTCCACCGCATGGCGCGCCGCATCCACTCGGCGTCGCTCAACTCGCGCTCCCTGGCGTAGGTCGAGCCGAACGCACTCGGCGTGTCGAGCAGCGCGCGCAGGCGAACATCCTTGAACGTCGAGATGTTGCCGGGCGTGATGTGCGTAATGTCGATCACCGACGGGCGCCGCGAGACATTGCCTAACGATGCGCGGCCGGCGCCGGCCG
>DASYXE010000531.1:0-6255 GCA_035935375.1 Gemmatimonadaceae bacterium
ACCGTGCAACGAAGCACCGACACGTTGTCGGGCGGCGAACGCGCACGGCTGGCGCTCGCGATGCTGATGCTCGCGCACGCAAATCTGATTCTGTTGGACGAGCCAACCAATCACTTGGATGTCGAGTCGATCGAGGCGCTCGAGGACGCGATATCGGCGTACGATGGCACAATCATTCTCGTGAGCCACGATCGTGCGCTGCTGCGAAGTCTCGCGACGCGCGTGTGGTCGCTCGAGGATCGGCGGATCAGTGACTTCGACGGCGGCTTCGCAGACTGGGAGCAGTGGGCCACCGAGAGAGACCGGACGGCCGCGCGCGCGAAGATCGAGTCGACACGGCCAACACGCGCGGAGCGGGCTGAGGCCGCCGAGCGTGAGCACCGCCGCGTCGAAGCGCGCACGGGCCGCGCGGCGCGCCGCGCCCTCGAAGCTGCCGAAGCGGACGTCATGCGCATCGACGCGCGTGTCGCCTCGCTCACGGCGCGGCTCGAGGATCCGGCGCTCTACGATTCTCCAACGGGAATGGAGCGCGCGCGTGAGTTGAGCGCCGAGCTCGATTCGGCAAAGCGCGAGCTGGATGCGGCGGTCGGCAAGTGGGAGGAAATTGCTAACGACGACTGACTTGGGCCGTCAGAACTCGCCGATGAAGCCGATCTCCGGCTCGAGGTGGTAGCCGAACTGCTCCTGCACGCGCTGCTGCGCCGTGGCGATCACGGCGCGCACGTCCGCCGCGGTCGCGCGGCCCAGGTTGATGATGATGTTCGCATGGATCGTCGAGATCTGCGCGTCGCCGTGTCGGTAGCCCTTGAGCCCGCACTGATCAATGAGACGGCCGGCGCCGACGCCTTCGATCTTCTTGAAGATCGATCCCGCGCTCGGGAACCAGTCGAGCCAGGGATGGCGGGCACCGCGCCAACTGAGATTCTCCTCCATCACACGGCGCATCGTAGCCGGATCCCCAGGCGACAACTTCAGCGTCGCGGTGAGCACGATGTCGCGCCGGTGGTGAAAGATCGTGTCGTCGTAGCCGAACTGAACGTAGGACGCGTCGACGGACCGGCGCGATCCATCGTCGTCGAGAATCTCGCAGGACTCGAACACCTCGGCGAGGAACATCGTCCGTGAACGCTCCGGCGCCGGCGACAGAAAGTGCAGATTCTGCCACACCGCACCGCCTAACGAACTGGGGATCCCGACGTAGTGCTCGAGGCCCGACCAGCCGCGCCGGACTGCCTCCATGATCAGGTCCCGCATGATCGTGCCGCTCTCGGCGCACACGCAACCGTTGTCGAACCATCGGCTGTGCGAGGCGGTATTCCGGATCACGAGTCCGCGAAACCCGCCGTCGCCAACCAGGATGTTGGCGCCGAGTCCGAGCACGAACCATGGGATCCCCGTCTCCCGCGCCGCGCGAACGGCGGCCGCCAGCTCGTCCGCGCTCTGCGCGTCGACGAGGAGATCGGCAGGCCCTCCGATCTTGAACGTCGTATAGGGCGCGAGCGGGACACGGGTGCGGACGCGCGCCGGCTCCACGCATGAGGCCAGGCGCGCGACGGCGTCGGCGTGCGATGTGGTGAAAGTCATCGAGCGGATGCGGGTGCGCTGAGCTGAGCAAGCAAACGCTGCACGTCGGAGAGCGATCCGCCGGCCGCGCACAGTGCGAGCAGTGCGCGATGAACGAGCGTTGCAACCTCCTCGCTCGCGGCGGACAGATCATCGGACGAACAGGTTGTGATCGCTCGGGCCGCTTCTTCGCCTAACTCGCGGAGGCGCGACCGCGCCGCGGCGGCGTCGACCGCGCGGCGGCGCTCGGGGGGGTCTCCGTCACCGCTCTCCGGGTGCGCGAAGCACGAGGACGCGCCGGTGTGGCAGGCCGGTCCGGCCGGCGCCACGCGCGCCAAGAGCGCGTCGCCGTCGCAATCGCATTCGAGCGACACGACGCGCTGGCGGTTGCCGGTGTTCGGCCGCCAGCGACCATCCCGCCGGGTGTGACACTGGAGATCGCCGGATGCCAACGTCTGCACGATCGAGTCACGATCGGCGCGCGCCACCATCAGCACGTCGCCGGTCTTCGCGTCCTGCGCCACAACCGTGACGAAGCCGGCGTCCTTGGAAAAGTCGAGGTGCGAGAGGTCGAACATGATCGCTCCGCGCGCGTCGCGCGTGGTCTCTTGCCTAACGTATGAAGGAAGCGCCCCGCGGACGTGTCATCACAACACTGAGAACTCGTCCGCCAAAATGCGTGCATCGAGCGCGCCCGTGGTGAGCGCCCAACCGACGATCGCAGCGGAGACGCCGCGCTCCTCGAGATCGCGGAGCTCGGACAGCGTCGTGATGCCGCCTGCCGCAATGACGGGATTGACCGACAGCTCGGTCAGATCCTCCATGAGGAACAGGTCGGACCCGCGCGTGTGCCGGTCGCGCTGCGCCACAGTCACGATCACTGCGCCAAGCGGTAACTCGTTCCAGTCTTCGACCACGCTCAACACGTCCCGCGGCATGCTGCGGCGGTCACGCGTCGCCACTCTTCGGTCGCGCACGAGCGCGGCCACCGCAACGCGACTTGGAAACTGGGAGGCGACATCTTCGAGCCAGCTCGCCTCCTCGAGCGCGCGCGCGCCGACTATGACACGGTAGGCTCCCGCCTGGAGAAGACGATTGACCTCCTCGATGGTGTGTACGTCGCCGCCCACCTGGACAAGAGTATCGAGGCTGTGGAGCAACGACGTGATGACTGCGGAATTGTCACCGCGTCCTGAGGCAGCGTCCAGGTCGGTCACGTGAAGGCGGCTGAAGCCCATCGCGGTCCATGCTGTGGCAACCTCGATTGGGTCGGCGCGTTGTACGGAGTCGCCGTCGCGGAGGTTAAGCGCTGGAATGACGATCAACCAAGTTTCCTCGAGTCGCACAATCGTTGGCGCCGCAGCGGTCGTTAGTCGAATCCGGCCGCCCGACGTGACAGTCGGAAGCTACCGCGCACGATCGCTGGAGGCACGTCCTACCGCAGCGCGAGAAAAAGCCAGCGGCCCGTCCATGGTCGTGGGCGGGCCGCGTTGAATCTGCGCAATCGGTTAGAGTGGCGCGCTCATCGAGTTACTGAACGGCCACCTCGAAACAACACTGCGGACGCGCACCGTGGTCGCAGCATTCACGCACCGGCGCACCGACAGCTTCGCTGAGCAGCATTTCGACCGAGCCGCAAACTTCCGGATGACCACGAACGGCGGCGCCAAGTGGGCATCCGTAACCGCGAATCCGCAGAACGCCATCGTTCTCTTCGATCGACGTCGCGCCTCCCAGCTCCTCGAGGAGAGTCGCCGCGCGTTCGACTCGTTCGCGACGCGTCCCGCCTCCCCGCGTTTTGTCTTCGGCGAGTCTTTTCCCGACGGTCTGCATGAGGCCCTGGAGCTCCGTCGGACTCATGCGCTCCGACAGAACATCGATCAGGCGCGCGAACACAACGACATACGCGCGGGACAGTAGTTGATTTGTCTCGTCAGTCGCGCGATAGGTGTGCGCCGGCTTCCCCACTGAGCCCCGCTTGGGCGCGTCCTGCTCGACGAGCCCATCGCGCTCCAGCGAGGCGAGATGTGCCCGAACGGCGTTGTCGGTGAGATGCAGATCGCGAGCGATCTGGTCTACCGTGAGCGCTGCCCGTCGGAGGAGCCCGACGATACGGCCGCGAGTGCTGTCGTAAAACTTCCGGTTCCAACGAGTTACGCTATTCATGGTGTGGTCCTTGACGTATCGGACAGAATAATAGGCGGCACAACGAAACACAATATCTACACGAATTGATTGACAAATTGTCATATCGCAGATCATCTTCTCCGCTACGACATATCCCGGGATGAGTTGGCTCGGGACCACAATCAAGCACGAAGAGGAGGATGTCATGCTGAAGATGGTATCCATCGCCGCGGTCGTGGGCCTCGCATCTGCGTTCGCGATGCCGGTCACGCACGCGTCGAAACCGCATCGGCCCAAAGCAGCGCCGGCCGCGGTGAATCGTATTGCGCTCGACGACCCCACCATCGTTGCGATCTTCGACGAAGCAAACACGGCGGACATCGAGACCAGTGGGCTCGCCGCGAAGCGTGGCAGTAGCCAAGATGTTCGGGATTTAGGCAAGCAGTTTGCGCGTGACCACACGGCCGTCCGGCAGCAGGGCCGCGACCTGGCGAAGAAACTCGGTGTGAAGCCGACGCCACCAAAGCCCGATCAGGGTGCCGAGGCAGCGGCGACCGCGCTCAAGGAGTTGAAAACGAAGCACGGTGCCGATTTCGACAAGGCGTACCTGGAGCATGAGGTCGCGTACCACCAGCAGGTAATCGACGCAATCAACAACACGCTGCTGCCCGCCATTCAGAACGCAGAGCTCAAGGCCTTCGTGCAGAAGGTGGTCCCGGCGTTCGAGGGACACCTGGCGGCCGCGAAGAATCTGCAGCAAAAGGTCGGGAAGTAGTGACGATGCTCGCGGCTCCGCGCCTTGAAGTGCGGCCTCGGTGCCTGTAAGTCTGCGACCACACGTCACGGAGCCCGTTTGATGAGCAGCGAGCAGCAGCAGTTGGCTGGACCCGATCTAACGTTAGGCACATCTGTCACTGCTCTCGTCGACGGCGTGATGCTGCTCGGTCACGCCAACGGCGAAGCGGTGTTGATCGTGCGCCGCGGCGACGAGGTGCTGGCGATGGGCGCCGTGTGCTCCCACTACAGTGGTCCATTAGCGGAGGGACTGCTCGAGGGCGACCACGTGCATTGTCCGTGGCACCATGCGTGTTTCAGTCTCCGCACAGGCGAGGCATTGCGGGCGCCGGCATTGAACCCGGTCGCATGCTGGCGCGTCGAGGTGCGCGGTGGGAAGGCGTACGTGACCCAAAAGGTCGAGCGCGAGCCGTTGGCGCCGACGCCTAACCCGTCTCCCCGGAGTGGACCGCGCGTTGGGAGCATCGGAATCATCGGTGGGGGTGCCGCAGGCAACGCCGCTGCCGAAATGCTGCGGCGCGAGGGATATGACGGTCGCATCACCGTGATCGACGCCGACGGCGATTCACCGTACGACCGCCCCAATCTGTCGAAGGATTACCTGGCGGGCAACGCGCCGGAGGAATGGATTCCCCTTCGGCCGTCTGGATTCGATGACGCGAACGGCATCGACATCGTGCGCGGCCAGGTCGCGGCATTCGATGCGAAAGACAAGCGCGTGACGCTCGAGGGCGGCGCCGAGCATCGCTTCGACCGAGTCCTGCTCGCAACCGGCGCAAGCCCGATACGACTCCGCGTCCCGGGCTCCGATTCGCCGCGGGTGCACCACCTTCGTTCGCTCGGCGATAGTCGGGCAATCATCGCGTCGGCCGCAGGAGCGAAGCGCGCGATTGTGATCGGCGCGAGCTTCATCGGTCTCGAGGTAGCCGCATCGCTTCGCGCGCGGGGGCTTGACGTGCACGTGGTCGCGCCCGAAGCTCTGCCCTTCGAGAAGGTGCTCGGCCCGGAGTTAGGCCGATTCATCAAGGCGCTGCACGAGGAGCATGGCGTGGTGTTCCATCTCCAGCACACGGTCGCCTCGGTGAGCGCCGACGGCGTCGTGTTGGACGACGGTCGGCCGCTGGCCGGTGACCTGATCGTGGCCGGCATCGGCGTTCGGCCTAACGTAGCGCTCGCCGAGGCAGCGGGCTTGGCCATGGACCGAGGCCTCGCGGTGAACGAGGTGCTCGAGACGGACGCGGCGGGCGTGTTCGCGGCAGGCGACATCGCCCGCTGGCCCGACACGTGGAGCGGCGAGCGCATCCGTGTCGAGCACTGGGTCGTCGCCGAGCGGCAGGGCCAGGCGGCTGCGCGGAACCTGCTCGGCGCCCGGGAACCATTTCGGTCCACGCCGTTTTTTTGGAGCGCACACTACGACGTGACCATCGCGTACGTCGGTCATGCGTCGAGCTGGGATCGCATCGAGGTGCAGGGACGTATCGAGAAGCGCGACTGTGCCATCGCCTACCAGAGCAACGGGAAGACACTCGCCGTGGCGAGCATCTTCCGCGACGACGTCAGTCTCGCGGCGGAGGTCGCAATGGAGCGCGGTGACGGCGAGGCCATGCGCTCGCTGCTGTTGAAGAAGTGACGACAACGTAGTGAGTCATTCGAGCCGAGGCCGTGTCGCCTCTGAAGTTTGTTCAATGTTGAACCGAACGAGCTGACTGTTCCGTTTCTTTCTTCACTCGCAGGCCCCGGGGGATTTATGCGCGCTTCAATGGTCATCAT
>DASYXE010000532.1:0-3632 GCA_035935375.1 Gemmatimonadaceae bacterium
CCGGCGATCGTCGCCTTCGCCGCGGTGCGTCCGCCCCGCTGACCACGCCGCCGGGGGTTGCTTCGTCCCCGGCCGTCGCCGTAAGAATGCATTGAGTGCCGCTCGCGCCGAAAACGGCGCCCTCGACCCGCTCTATTCGGAGTGACTCGTGACATCGCTTGACACCGAGCGCGTGCGCGCGCCGCGCGGGACCACGCTGTCCTGCAAGGGATGGCAGCAGGAAGCCGCGCTGCGCATGCTGATGAACAATCTCGACCCGGACGTGGCCGAGCGACCCGATGACCTGGTGGTGTACGGGGGAACGGGGAAAGCGGCGCGCGATTGGGCATCGTTCGATGCCATCGTCGCGACCCTGCGACGCCTCGACCACGACGAAACGCTGCTCGTGCAGAGCGGTAAACCGGTTGGCGTGTTCCGGACGCACCCCGGCGCACCGCGCGTCCTCATCGCCAACGCGAATCTCGTCGGCCGGTGGGCCACGTGGGACGT
Organism: Gemmatimonadaceae bacterium; assembly: GCA_035935375.1. Lineage (GTDB taxonomy): Bacteria > Gemmatimonadota > Gemmatimonadetes > Gemmatimonadales > Gemmatimonadaceae > JADGGM01. The sequence goes on from DASYXE010000532.1 coordinate 490, forward strand.
GTTCCGCGAGCTCGAGCGCCAGGGACTGACGATGTACGGCCAGATGACCGCGGGCTCGTGGATCTACATCGGCTCGCAGGGCATCCTGCAGGGGACGTACGAGACGTTCGGCGCCGTTGCGCGACAACACTTCGGCGGCACGCTCGCCGGCCGCGTGGTGCTCACCGCCGGACTCGGCGGCATGGGCGGCGCGCAGCCGCTCGCGGCCACCATGCACGGCGCGGCATTGTTAGGCATCGAGGTCGACCCGGCGCGCATCGCCAAGCGTGTGGCGACGGGCTACTGCGACCGGCAGACCGCGAGCCTCGACCAGGCGCTCGCCTGGATCGCCGAGGCGAAGGCGGCACGCACGCCGTTGTCCGTTGGGCTGGTGGGCAATGCCGCCGAGGTGCTGCCGGAGCTCGTGAGGCGCGGAATGACGCCCGATGTGCTCACGGATCAGACCAGCGCGCACGACACGCTCAACGGCTACGTGCCCGCGGGTGTGTCCCTCGAGGCGGCGGCGGAGCTCCGCCGCATCGACCCGGCCGGCTACGTGAGGCGGGCGACCGCGTCCATCGTCGAGCACGTGCGCGCGATGCTCGCGCTGCGCGAACGCGGCGCGATCACCTTCGACTACGGCAACAACCTGCGCACCGTGGCGCACGACGCCGGCCTCGCCGACGCCTTCGCGTTTCCGGGTTTCGTGCCGGCCTACGTGCGTCCGCTGTTCTGCGAGGGCAAGGGCCCGTTCCGCTGGGTGGCGCTCTCGGGCGACCCCAAGGATCTCGCGCGCACCGACGAGCTGGTGCTCGAGCTCTTCCCCGACGACGAGCACCTCGTGCGGTGGATCACGCTCGCGCGCGAGAAGGTGCAGTTCCAGGGCCTGCCGGCGCGCATCTGCTGGTTAGGCCAGGGCGCACGGGCGCGGTTCGGTGTCGCGCTCAACGACCTCGTGGCGAAAGGCGAGATCTCGGCGCCGATCGTGATCGGCCGCGACCATCTCGACACCGGCAGTGTCGCGTCGCCGTTCCGCGAGACGGAGGCGATGAAAGATGGCAGCGACGCGATCGCCGACTGGCCGATCTTGAACGCGATGCTCAACGTGGCCAGCGGCGCATCGTGGGTGTCGTTCCATCACGGCGGCGGCGTGGGCATCGGCAATTCGCTGCACGCCGGCCAGGTGATCGTGGCCGACGGGACGCCGGAGATGCGCGTGCGCCTCGAACGGGTGTTGACCAACGATCCGGGCATCGGCGTGGCGCGCCACGCGGACGCGGGGTACGACATCGCGGTGCGGACGGCGCGAGAGCAGGACATCGACATCCCGATGCTCGGCGGCTGACTCTTTTCGCGACTCGGTTAGTCTCGCCGCCAGTGCAGCTCGTCCTCGGCGGTGATGGCCGTGCGCGCATTCGGGCGAAAGTTGTACAGCCAGTGATCGACGCTCGGTGCGTCGAGCACCAGAAATTCGGCGCGCTTGCCCGGCTCGAGCGACCCGATCTCTGCCTCGAGCCCAACGGCACGCGCTGCATAGATCGTCGCGCCTTTGAGCGCCTCTGCCGGCGTCATGCGTTGCATCGTGCAGGCAAGCGTGAGCGCGAGCGGCAGGTGATAACTCGGGGCCGAGCCAGGGTTGAAGTCGGTGGCCACCGCGACCGGCACGCCGGCGGCGATGAATCGGCGCGCCGGCATGGGTGTCTGGCCCAAGTACATCGTTGCTAACGGAAGGCTCACGGCCACGACACCCGCCCGTGCCATCGCCTCGATGCCGGCCTCCGACGTGTGCTCGAGGTGATCGGCGGAGATCGCGTGCACCTCGGCCGCCAGTGCCGCGCCACCGCCGTCGCTGAGCTGGTCTGCGTGCACCTTCGCGGCCAGCCCCGCCTCCCGCGCCGCGCGCAAAATACGACGCGCTTCGTCGACGGTGAAGGCGCCGCGCTCGACGAACACGTCGCAGCACGTGGCAAGGCGCTCGCGCACCACGGCCGGGATCATCTCGTCGACCACCAGGTCGACGTAGGCGTCGCGCCGGCCACGCATCTCCGGCGGCACGGTATGCGCGCCTAACAACGTCGACACGATCCGTGGCCCACCCGTCGCCGCCAGATCGCGGTACACCCGCAGGATGCGGAGCTCTTCGGCGAGCGTGAGGCCGTAGCCGCTCTTGCACTCGACGGTCAGCACGCCTAACGAAGACATCTCGCCGAGGAACGACTCGCACTTGTCGAACAGCGCCTCGGATGAGATCGCGTGCGTTTGTGCGACCGTCAACGCGATACCACCGCCGGCAGCCGCGATCTCCTGATACGTCCGCCCTTGGATTCGCTCGACGAACTCGTGTGCCCGCCACCCACCGAACGCAAGGTGCGTGTGGCAGTCGATGAGACCCGGGATCACCAAGGGTGTCGGCATGCCAAGGTTTGCCGGCCTTTCCTCGGCGTACTGGGGCGGCAGGTCCTCGTCCCGACCAACCCACGCGATGCGTCCCTCCGCCCACGCCAGCGCGGCGTTGGTGATCGGATGGATGTCCCCTTGTCCACCGTCCGCGGCGCACGTGGCCAGCACACCAATGTGTCGAATGACAGGCACGATAGAATCTCGCTCTCCGCGATATCGGGGTCGAGCTAGCGGATCTCTCGTCCGCCGTGCCGGTTGTCCAACACGAACCGATCGCGCGCCGGCATGCGCACGCGGGGAAGCGTGCGCGCGTTCATGACGGCGGTGTCCGCGATGATCTCGTTCCGCCACAACAGAAACGCGACGAGACTGTAGATCTCGTTTGGCTCGAGCGAGCCCGGCGCGTCATACGGCATGGCCCGGTGAATGTAGTCGTAGACGGTCGTCGAATACGGCCAGTAATTCCCAATGGTGCGAACGAGTGACGCGTCGCGGCCGAACGGAAAGTCCTGCCTGGGCTCCCGTCCGACGAGGCGGTCGAACGGGCCTTCGACGCCCGTTGGTCCGTGACAGCGCGCGCACGTCTCCCGAAAGATCGGAGCGCCTTGAACCGCCGTCCCGCTGCCGGCCGGCAATCCGCTACCGTTCGGCATAACGGTCACGTCCGACGCGCGGATCTCATCAGCGGTCGCCGGGCGGCCCAAGCCATAGCGTGCGGGCGGCCCCGGGCGCGGCTCGTCCTGCCTAACGTGGATCGGCGTCAC